>CAZJOE010000358.1:0-2760 GCA_964547555.1 uncultured Elusimicrobia bacterium
GTTTTACGGAGCCGATAAAGAATTATGGGAAGGGTGGCGGATAAAAGATGAGGATTCGGTTGAAGAGATCGCCAACGGATTCAAGAAAATTGTCAAAGAGTTGGTCGTGGTGGCCGGGAAAATCAGGAAATTTTCAAAAACTTCCGATGGAAAACGCATGAAAGCGGCTCCGCTGGATCCTCGCCAAATGCAAAGAATGCTGCGCCACCTCCTGATGTTCCCTAAAGACACCGCCACCTTTAAAGAAATTTTTGAGATGGATTATTCGTTTGATTCGGTTCCGCCCGGTCTTTTGGAGGAGTACAAAAAAAAGATTTACGACAAAACAACCGGTTTTTTTGGTGGAACCTTTTTGGCGGCAGATGATCTTGATCATCGTTATCTAGACGAAGATGGAAAAATCCTTGATCCGGGTTGGCCGCGCGTCGAAGACGATCAATTGGTTTTTGGCAACGACGACGTGGGTGAATTCACTCTTCCGTTGGGTGAATTCAAAGATTTCCAAAATTATTTGGTCGGTTATCCGGACAACCCGGAAAATAGATTGTTGTTGTGGGAATTGGCCAAAGATTTAAAACTCGGATTTCACTTTGGACTGATGGGAGAAAAAGGCACCGGTAAAACGCGTGTCCTCAAATATTTGGTTCATGGACAACTTCGGCGGGACATGGTGAAACCGCCCCAGGTATCAGGGGGAACCAAAGGCCAAGACATCATCGGCACACATGAGCTGGTGGACGGTGATTCTCATTTTCCTCCATCAAAACTTGAAATCGCTGCGAGGAAAGGCCTCCCGATTTTTTACGACGAAATAACCCAGGCCAATCCCGATGTGTTGGCCGCCTTCCATAACATCCTCGAGTTCGGATTTTTCGTGGCGCGTTCGGGCAGGGTGGTAGTGGCCAACCCTGGTTTCTGCGTGATCTTCGCCGGAAACCCAGCAGCCAAACACCACAACACACAAGGCTTCAATTCGGCTTTTTCTTCGCGTGTTCGCATCCATAGAATTCGGCGACCAACGCCGGCCATGGTCCATAAATTATTGGAAGGTCGCGGAAACGAATTTGTTGAACAGTATAAAGCGGCCGGTCGTTTGTGGGTCATGCCGCCGCTTGTCGATCGGCAAGCGCTCGTCGATACGGTCTTCGCCCTTTATGACGCTTTCGATAATAACCTTGTTCCGATCCCTCCAAGCTTCCGCTATTTGGAACGGCTACTGGAAAGTCTCGGGCAGAGATACACAATTCCTTTTGTATCAAAAGACGGGAAGACAGTTTCCATGTCCGTGGAAGTATCGGGTGAGGAACAAACCGTTGAATTGGAAAGAGACAGCGAAGGAAATCTACGTGTGACGAACAGCTATGGCGCCGCTGCAGCCAAAAAAGTGGTTAACCAAATGGTTGGAGTTGAAGAAAAGGCCCAACAAGATTTGGTGGAAGAACGGGCTCGACCTCTGGACCGGATTAAAACCCGTGTTAAAACCATCCGTTATGCTCAAAAAAGAGATTTGGCCGAAGCCTTGGGCCAGGAATTGGGATTGTTTCTTGCCCTTTTAATGGAATCATCCGTTGGAAAACCCGCTGTTGATGCTAAAAATCCTTATGTTGATGCCAAGAAACAACTGGTTATTTCGGATAAACAGGTGGTCGATATTTTGGATCTCATACAGAAATCACCTGAAAAATTCAAAAGCAAAGAAGAAACGCTTCAGGCAATTCAATCTTTAATTCCTGTTGAGGATCGAATTGCTAAAAAAATACCCGAGATCCTGAATCAAACCAATCTTCAATCGGAATTGAACAAACTGCAACCACCTCCGGCACCCTCTTCCGGTTCATGGGAAGTTGATCTCAAAAACGCGTTTGGAAAATTCCTCGGCACCTTGGGTGTGACCGGGAAGATGGGAACCGCCTCCCACTTTATTCCTTCCGCCGGCTTGGACGACCTTAAGAGTTTTAAGCAGATCGACGCCTCTAAGATTCTGGGTTTTCCTGTGAAAGATCGCGTCATGAACAAGCGACCCAACAATGAAGTTTGGGGTGATATTAAAGATGTCCCCGGCGTTTCTCCCGATGGAAAAATGATGCTGGTGTGGCACAAAAATACCTCAGGCAAGAATGAAGTTGTCCTGATGGTTGCTTATGAGGGTGAGTGGATTTTCAGCGGAGTTGTTCTGATTGAAGATGTAACAATAACAGAAGACGGTGTTTCTTGGACCCCGAGTCGTCCCACTTTCACGCGAGATGGTCGAGTTTTAATAAAGGGCCTTCAGGGAGTATCCAGAACTCCAACAGCTGTGGAATTCCGAATTAATTTGACATCAAAAAATCCTGCTTTGGTGAACATGCATATCATCGATCTTAATCTTGAGCCGCATGAGACACTGTTGCATGCCCCTGAACTTTCACCTGATGGTCGTCATTTGCTTTGCGCGATAGAAGATGGCAACACCGTGGCAAAATCTGCAGAGGTGGTTCTTTATAATGTGACTGAAAAAGAAGACAAGCTTGTTGTGGATACGAGTGCAAGCGTTCCCTTGTTCAATAATCTGATCGACATTAAAGCAGGTACTTTTGGAGAAAACTGGCATAGAGGTTACATGCCGTTCTGGTCGCCTGGCGGAAAGCAAATCATTGTTCAACTGGCCTTTTCCTTTTCCATCCGAATGGATGTGTTCAATATTACATCTAAACCAGTTGGAACACTTTTGATTAAAAATAGCGTGGTGCCTGTTTCAGTAAATTTGCCGGATGTTTTATC
>CAZJOE010000359.1:0-2748 GCA_964547555.1 uncultured Elusimicrobia bacterium
TAGTGGCTGTTCTCCGCCACTTTCTGGACCGCCGATCCAACATCGCCAAGCCGTCCGCCAATTTTCATGGCTTTGATTCCCGCTTCCAGTGATTCAGCGGTGACGCGGATCAACTCTTCCGCCTCTTTTGAAATCTTTCCGGCCGCGAAGGTCTTGGCCGTGTCTCCGACGTATCCGTCCACCGTGGCCGCCACATCAATGCTCACCACGTCGCCTTCTTTAATCTTCCGATGGCCGGGGATTCCGTGAACCACTTCCTGGTTAATCGAAACGCAAATTGCCGCTGGGTATCCGCGGTAACCGATAAAGGTCGGGATCCCGCCGCCTTGCCGGATAAACTGTTCTCCGATCTTGTCCAACTGTTTGGTCGTGATGCCCGGCTTCACATGCCGACCCACCTCTTGCAAGGCCAAGCCGGCCAACTTTCCGGCTTTTTTCATTCGTTCTATTTCGGATCCCGTTTTAATTTCCACAGTGGGCCGTTTACGCACCTGCTGACTCATTTTTTTAAAGCTGCCTTCAACTCCTGATAGACATCGGCAATTTCTTTCGAGGCGTCGATCTTTTTAAATTCTTTCCTCTTGGTGTAGAAGTCGAGCACGGGCGCGGTGTCTTGATCATAAATCCGCAACCTTTCTTGGACCACGTCTGCTTTGTCATCAGGCCGTTGAATCAAAGTGCTCTGGCAAACGTCGCAGACATTTTCTTTTCTCGGCGCCTTCGTATCCAGGTTGTAAACTTCTTTACAAGTCGGGCACTGCCGCCGGGCGGAAAGCCGCTTCACCAAAGCCGGAGCGTTCACCGCGAAAAACAAAACTGAATCAAGGGAGAATTTTTCTTTTTTAGAAAACTCTTCGAGCGCCTTCCCTTGCTCGACTGTTCGGGGATATCCATCCAAGAGAACATTGCCGCCCAACTGTTTCAACTTTTCAAAAACCACATCACTGACCAAACTATCGGGAACCAATTTCCCGCCATCCACAAAAGCTTTGATCTTCTTTCCCAGTTCCGTCTGGTTCTTAATCGCCTCTCGGAACACGTCACCGGTGGAAAGATGTGTCAACTTAAAATCTTCAGCCAGTCTTTTGGCCTGAGTGCCTTTGCCCGATCCGGGTGGTCCTAAAAAAACGATATTCATTGTCTATGGTCTATAGTCTATAGACTGTATTCGGCTACGCCGAATACCAGCGCCCGCGGCCTGTTCCTTCCACGCGGCCCGCTTTTGAAAAACCTTCGTAATGCCGCATGATCAAATGTGATTCGATTTGCGACAACGTGTCGAGCGCCACACCCACCACGATCAAGATGGAAGTTCCACCGAAAAAGAAGGGCGTGTTCAATTGTTTCTCAAGCAAAGTCGGCAAAATGGCCAAAGCCGTCACGGACAACGCCCCGCCGAGAGTGATTCTTTCCATGATCTTTTCAAGATACAGGGCCGTTTGTTCACCAGGACGAACACCCAAAACAAATCCACCCCACTTCTTCAAGTTCTCGGCGATATCTTTCGGATTAAATGAAACCGAATTATAAAAGTAACAAAAGAAGATAATCATGGCCCCGTAAATAGCGTTGTAGTACCAAGAACTCGGATTAAAAAGATCATTGATTCTTCGGGCCCATCCGGACTCATGAGAAAAGGACGCGATGGTCACCGGGAACGACAAAATTGAAACGGCAAAAATAACAGCGATAACGCCTGACTGGTCTACTTTCAGCGGCAGGAACGTGCTTTGCCCGCCCATCATCTTTCGTCCGACGATTCTTTTTGCGTATTGCACCGGAATTTTTCGTTGCCCTGTCGCAAGCCAAACAACCAATCCAGTTAAAACCAACAGGAAAACCGCGATGGCCAACGCGCCAAACAACGATCTTTGTTGAAATTCAAAAACTTCTCGGACCATACCCAAAACAGCCGCGGGAAACCGTTCGACAATGCCTGAAAAAATGATGATTGAAATTCCGTTTCCAACTCCGAACTCAGTGATCTGTTCACCGAGCCACATCACAAAAACTGTTCCTGTGACCAAGGTCACCATGGTGACGACCGAAAACGCCAATCCCGGATCGTTCACGATGGGAATCCGTCCATCGATCAGCTGGCGCGAAATAAGCTGCGTGAGTCCAAAAGACTGAATGATCGCCAAAAAAACCGTCGCGTAACGAGTCAGTTGATTGAGCCGTTTGCGACCGGCCTCCCCTTCTTTCGCCAACTGATCCAGATACGGAATCACATGGGCGCCTTGAAGCAAGCTCATGATGATCGACGCGTTGATGTACGGCATGATGCCCAACGAGAAAATAGACATCCGCGACAACGCCCCGCCTGAAAATACATTTAAAAATCCAAGAATCGAATTCCCTTGCTGATTGAACATCGCCGCCAGCGCATTGGAGTTCACGCCGGCAATGGGAATGGTCACGCCGATTCTGTAAACGGCAATGACGCCCAACGTCATAAATATTTTTGACCGAAGCTCCTTGATGTTGAAAAGATCAAAAATGGACTGGAGCATGAAGCTTAGATGGTTCCGCCGGCCTTTTTAATGATGGCCTCGGCCGATTTAGAAAACCGGGGCGCCGTAATTTTAAAAGACTTGGTGAGTTTCCCGTTGGCCAAAACTTTAAAGGGCGTGGTGGGATCTTGCAGAAAACCTTTTTTGGCCAAAGCGGCTCCGTTAATTTCGGCTCCTGCTTCGAAATTCTTTTCGAGATCGCCGACGTTGATCGGCTGATAGTGAATGCGGCTCG
>CAZJOE010000360.1:0-2718 GCA_964547555.1 uncultured Elusimicrobia bacterium
TTCATCCACGACGGTGATCCGGACCGGCGCCGGAGGGCTGTCTTCCGTCCCGTCATTTACCTTGAAAGTGAAATTATCCGTCCCCTTATAGCGGCCCGAAGGCGTGTAGGTGAGGCTCGGCGGCGTGCCGGTCAGCGTGCCATGGGTGGGTTGATCCGCAATTGCAAATGTCAATTCCGCCGACTCAGGGTCCGAGCCCGCCAGCGTCAACGGTTTGGGGTTATTCATCGAAACGGAAATGCTTTGCGCATAAGCGACAGGCGGTTGATTAACAGGATCGCCCGTCACTTGGATACGGACCACAACCGGCAAACTATCCGAAGTTCCATCGTTAACGATGAACGTGAAACTATCGGGACCTTGATAATCAGGATTCGGCGTATAAAGAAATTGTGCGCTCGGAGGATTAACCGGCGTGAGCGTTCCATGTTCCGGCTGGGTTTGGATGGAGTAAGTCAACGAATCCAATTCGGGGTCGGCGCCGCTTAAAGTAATGACGGTGGGACCGGTCCCCAGAGTCAATGTCGACGGCTCTACGACGACCGGAGGGTTGTTGATTCCATTAATGACAAAAGAAATTCGCCCCGTGCTGCTTAAAGACGAGGCGTCCGCAACCTGAAATTGGAATTCATCGGCTCCATCAAAATCAGGATTGGGTCGATATCTTAAACGAGGCGGCGTTCCGGATAATGTGCCGTGAGCGGGAGAAGAAACAATACTGTAAGTTAAAGAAGCGCCGGTCGGATCATCAAGATCCGTGCCGAGCACCTCAAAATCCACCGTGGTGTTTTCATCCAGCGTGACGGATTTATTTTGGGCGATGGGAGCATTGTTATTGTTAGAGACGGTAATATTGGAAAAAGTCCTTGTCACATCATTACCGGCTCTGTCTTTTGAAACCACCTTCAGTGCATGGGACCCGGCCGCCAACCCGAGAACATTCCATGTATAGAGAAGGGGAGACGTGGCTGACGTAACAACGGGTGTCGGGTCACCATCAATGAAAAGTTCAATAGAGGCCAATTCTGAGAAGGAATCGGTGGATTCAATTCGAATAGATACATCCCCACTAACGGTGATGGCTGACTGTGGATTGATGATGGTGTTATTGAGAGATAAGGATTGGCTCGGAGCCGAATTATCGATGGTATAAACGGTATCAAGGCGCGAACTGGTATTGCCCGCGTCGTCCAGCGCGTAAAATCGGAATGTATGCAATCCGTTCGCCAATCCCATGATGTCGTAATCCTGTTTGAGATAGGGCGTCTGATCGATATATTCGGAACGGACGACTTTGTTTCCCAATAACACTTCAAACCTGACGTTACTGACGCGTAGATTGTCGGTTGCGGAAACTTCGAGGGTCATTTTCTCTCGGATAAATGCCAAGTCGGGTTTTCGGAGCCACGCCACCTCGGGAGAAATATTGTCGACAACAAATACATGAGTGGCCCGGGCCACCCGGTTGGTGGCGTCCACGGCTCTGACGGCGAGTATATGTTCGCCCGATTCCATCCCGGTGGTATCCACGAAAAAATCTTTGAGTCCGTACTCCCCGCTAAAATCACTGGCCAATAAAACCGCATCCCCGCTGGGAGAAGGCCCCTTTCCCGGATCTCCGAGATAAAGTTCGGTCTGCGCCAATCCGGGAGGAGATCCGATGAGAACCGTGAAAGTGGCCAAAGCCACCTCATCAAAAAAGCCAGGGAAATAAGCGAGGCGAACCGCAAAATGGTCATATTTAAAAATGGCGTCGGCGGTGTAGCGGATGGAGTATCCATCAAACGCATTCCCGAGTAATTCCACCGTATTACCGGGCCCTTCACGGATCACTTCAAGCGAATAATTGTTATCGGTTATGTTCGTCTGAATGGGAATGGTAACTTGTTCTCCAAAACCGATATCAATATGACCGCCGCTCACCTGAGGCCGGCCGTCCGCAACTTGAATATTCCCTTGACCAATTTGGATACGGACCACCGCCGGGCTGCGCTGCGAACCGTCTTTGGCCACATACAGAAAACCGTCCCATCCCTCTATATAAGGATTCGGCGTATACACAACCACATCTGGCGATTCCCAAACCAACACTCCTTTAAGAGGATCTTTTTCAATTTCAAATTCAATGGGATCGTTGTCGGGATCCACGGCTCTCAAATGGATACGGACACCGAGGTGATCATGTTGGTTGACGGGTGTGACCAAATCAAAACCTTCGGGAACGGGAGGATGATTGACCGTGGTGCGCGTGCTGTTCACCACAACCCGGGCTGCCGCGCCGGCCAAGAAAAAATTATTGGGCTGTTGTGATGTAGAAAAACGCGGATTCAGCCGCGAGGAAATTTGAGAGCAAACAGGGTCACGATCACAAGCGGCGTCGGAAGGACGGGGCGTGGGAGAACCAGTGGGTCCCCCCCCCTCCTCTGCAAACACCTCGCTGTTGTGGGCCCGCGATGAAACAAAAAGGGCCCCTGCCAGGAACAAGAGAACCAGGATTGATTTAATGCTCTTCCTCACGTTAATGAGCCCTTCTTGAGAAGATTTTTTTTCATCCTTTTTAGCCAAAGGGGTTTCACTCGCTTTGGACTTAAGATACTTCGCCTGAATGTCCGCGCCCGCCAACGGCAACGTAAAAATAAAGCTCGACCCTTTGTCCATTTCGCTTTCAACCCAAATTTGGCCGCCTTGGGCCTTGATTGAATTCATCACGATGTTAAG
>CAZJOE010000361.1:0-2715 GCA_964547555.1 uncultured Elusimicrobia bacterium
ATAACCGGTTCCCCGGCCTTCATTCGGTAGTCGGAATTGATGTGATGGGGAAAAGCGGAATGAGGTCCAGCCGCGATAATAAGTTCGAAAGCAATTCCATCGCCTTTCACATTGAAAAAATGCGCCAATTCCGCAGAAACCTGCTTCTCAGTGCGGCCCGGTTTAAGACGGGCTTTAACAAACTTCGCCCCTTCGGCGGCCAAATGATTGGCAGCGCGCAGCCGAGCCATTTCAAAGTCGTCTTTGATCACCCGTAATTGGGCGATCAGTCCTGGAACAGGAATAAAACCGCGCTTGACCAATCCCGCACCCAAAGAATAAGGCAACTGATTGGGATCAAACCCCACTTTCTTGATTTTGTTCTTCTTAAAGAGGGTATCCAAAGACGGCCCGAGCCGGCCTTCCACACAATGAAACCCGCGGGTGGTCGCTTTCGCTTGTTCAAAAAGGAGATTGGGAAGAAGCAACCACGCGTCCTGCAAACCCACGAGACTGAAATATCCCTCACTTTTATAATCGGTGAAATAATAGAGGTCAGAGAGGTGACTGATGAAGTAGCCGTCTAACTTTTTATCGACGAGAAGATCTCGAAAGGCACCGAGACGTTGAGCCAGGTACAAAAATTTTGAATCAGTTGTCATGGGGCGGAGTATAGCCGAAAATGAATTAACTCGCGAGTTGGTCGATTCTTTCCGCAATCCAGATCTTGATTAAGGCTGTTCGGGGAACACCCACCCGGGTTGCTTCTTGATCAACCTTTTCCAAGATTGCCTGAGGAATATCAATATTCACTCGTCTAAGCGGCGCATTCATTTTTCCATTTTTGATATCTAGATATGGCGTTATATCTTCACCATCATCAAACTTTTTATCCAGTTCACTCGCTTTTATTTTCTTCGGCTTTGATCCGCTGCTCATAGTAAATTCCCTCCTCATTTTTCCGACTCCGTCTAGCTGAAATAAGTCTAATAGACGTCCCGCGCTTCGTGAAAACACATGAATAAAACTTTCCTTTTATTTGTCCGATCAACATATACCGGTCTTCGCTAATTGAACTTGCCCGCATAATAAAATTCGGTTCAAACCATAGCGATGTTGCTTCCTCTAAGGAGATTCCGTGTTTAATTAAATTTGCTTCTGACTTAATTGGATCGAATTCGAAAATAAGTATACCTCATGGGTTATAAATACTCAATATTTGTATTAAAAATGGGTAAAACTGATGTATAGGGGGCAAAAGAAGGGCCCACGCGTGTCCCCTCCGACACGGTGAGCCCTTGAAACAAACTCGACGATCAATCGAGCGGACATAGAGTACGACGGAGAAGCGGGTTTTTAGATCAGAGGAAAGTAAAACTTTTGTAAAGATTTTTAGCTAAGCATCAATTTCTGGCCATTTTCGGGAGGAATGGAGAACAGAAATTATTTCAATTTGGTTGGATTTAAAGCGGTAAATAATAAGAAAAGGTATCCCTGGAACAACCAGCTCTCTTGTCCCTGTTACCCGACCTAAGCGGCCTCCTTCCGGATGGCGAGTTAAAAATTCCAGTCCATGTTCAATACTTTCAAGGACGTGCCGCGCAGCGGTAGGGTTGTCTTTTGAAATGAATTCGTAGGCATTCTCAAGATCGAAGAGAGCGAGCTTGGTCCAGGCCAACTTCATTTGCGCCATTTAGAAAAGGTAGCAGCCACACTTTTCTCACTCGCAAATTGCCCAGCATTAGCTTGCTGAATCCCTGCCTTTATGTGATCAAGCTGCCATTGATGAATGTCCAGATAGGTGGCAATGGCTTCATTCAATATATAGCTTCGGTCCCGATCCAAACTGGCCGCGAGCGCATCTAACGCTTTTCTTTTTTCCGCATTGATTCTAAATGTCACAGTGTCCTTATTCATGGGAGCCTCCTGTTTTGTCTTACGCAAGATTACACAGTATTCCCCCGCATTTCTACCCCTTATTTTCATCAAAAAAAGAGGGGCCCACACGCGTCCCCTCCAACGCGGTGGGCCCTTTGCAAAACCCGACGATCAATCGAGCGAGGCATAGAGTACGACGGAGAAGGGAGTTTTTAGATCAGAGGAACGTAAAGTTTTTGTAAGAAATTACTTTAGGACGGCACGAACGAGAGACGGGGAAATGCCGCTGCGGACTTCCACCGAACCTATTTTTAGAGGAAGGATAAAACGAAGGGTTCCGGCGATATTTTTCTTGTCGCTTTTAAGCGCTGACCAGAAAATTTTCCATTGAGCCACTGATAGCTTGGGACATTGGATTGGAAGTTGAAGTGCGTCGAAAAGGGACATCAGGCGCAAATGCGCGTCGGTGCTCCAAGATTTCCTCTCCAATGACACTTGCGCGGCCGCGACCATGCCGATGCTGATCGCCTCACCGTGGGTCAAAGTTTTGTAGCCAGTCGCAGCTTCCAAGGCGTGGCCGATGGTGTGACCAAAATTCAGGATCTCTCTCCCACCTTTAAGCGGAGTTTCTTTTTCATCAGCGCTCACCACCTGAGTTTTAGATCGGGCGGACACATAAATCATTTTTTCTAAATCGCGCGAAGACCAAGATTGGACGTTTGAATTTTGGCAAACTTTCATCTCGATCCATTCGAAGAAAGCCCGGTCTAAAATAACGCCGTACTTAACAACCTCGGCCATGCCAGTTTTCCATTCTCTGGGTGGAAGATTTGAAAGAACGGAAGGATCAATCCAAAC
>CAZJOE010000362.1:0-2711 GCA_964547555.1 uncultured Elusimicrobia bacterium
GGCTCACCAAAGAAAGCTCGTTAGAAGAGAAAAGCAGATTTGCAGGAGAGATGTTGGCGGTCATAGCCCAATCTCCAAATGAGATTTTGAAATCGGAATGGATTGCGCGAACGGCCACATCGCTTGGATTTCAGACTGAGTCCCTCATGCGAGAATTGGGGCGAAAGGGAACTTCGAAAGGACCCGTAGAAAAAATGGGTGCGGTCCGACCCGCGGTTAAGCCGGGAACAAGGATGCCGACGGTGGAAGAAGAGTATCTTCAGTATCTCTTCACGAATGGTCCGGCCGCGTTGGCAGAAGAATTGGAACCGGCAGATTTTTTAGACGAGACGCAAAGACGCTTGTATGTCATTTTAAAAACGCAGATTGAACAGCTTGGGAAAGCCACGTTGCCTGCAATATTTGAAGCGACCACCGAATCTGAACGCGAATGGGTGAGCACTCTTCTCATGGAAGAAAAAACGCCTCCCGACGAAGAAACAAAAGAACGGTTGGTTCGTAACATAAAAATGAAACGTGACAAAGTGAAGTTGGCAATTTTAAGTCAACGCGTGAGCAAGGGAGAATCATCGCCCGAACTCATGGACGAGTACAAAAATCTTCTTAAAAAAGTGAAAGGCTCTAAACTAAAGGTAGGAATATGATTAAAGAACAAGCCAGCTCCATCATTAACAATGACGTCCTTATCCAAGGCCTGATTAAGCAGGGTAAAGAGGCCGGATATATCACGTATGAAGAAATCATGCGGAGGCTCCCGGAAAATACCACGCCGGAAGATCTCGACAATTTCTTCGGTACGCTGGAGGAAATGGGAATTCAGGTCCTCGAATCTGAAGATACCAATCGGCCCAAGCCCGCCGTCCAAGAAGGCGCGCCCGCTCCGGAAGTCGAACTCGACACGCAAAATTCTATCCGCATGTATCTCTCGGAAATGGGACGCGTTCCTCTTCTTAAAAGAGAAGAAGAAGTCACGCTTTCTCGGAGCATCAAAGAGCACGAAAAAGAGCTTCGTCTTTTGGTTCTTCAATCGCCGATCACCCTTCGCGAAATTTCCAACTGGGAAACCTTGCTCGAACAGCAGGAAATGACGCCCAAAGAACTGATGCCCCGTGGACGTAAAACGGACATCGAACTTTCTCGCATGCGCCAGAAAGTGAAAGCGGTCGCCCAAGCGATTAACAAAAGCGAAAAGTTCATCAATGGTCTTCAGGCCAAAGTTGACGATCCGAATATGCCGCTTAAGAAGAAGGCCAAATTGCAGTTGGAGTTGGATGCGGAAAAGAAAACCATTGTTAACCGCATCATCAGCCTCAACTTAAACCAAGACAAAATTAAGCGTCTGACCAATAAAATTAAAACCATCGCGGCCAAAATTCGCGAGTGTGAAGACGAATTGAACCGCTATGAAAAAATGCTCAACATGCCGTATAAAGAAATTCAGAGCATTTATAAACGCGTCTTGGCCAAGAAGATCACCCCGGCTGCCTTCAAGAAATTGACGGGCTACACCTTGACCGCCATTGAAGCCACGATGATGAACATCCAAAACGTGGAAAGCCGTCTCATGAGAATCCTTCAAGTTCTCCCCGTCACTCGGGACAACATCATGGACTTGGACATCAAAATCCGGGACCTCGAAGAAGCCATTCTCAAAAACAAATTGAAGCTGATCCGCGCCAACCTTCGTCTCGTTGTGTCCATCGCGAAAAAGCACGTCGGCGCCTCCAACCTCGAACTTCCTGACTTAATTCAGGAAGGGGGACTTGGGTTGATCAAAGCCGTCGAGAAATTTGAATGGCGCCGTGGATTTAAATTCTCCACATATGCCACCTGGTGGATCCGGCAGTCCATTAACCGCGCCATCGCCGACCAGGCCCGCACCATTCGTATTCCGGTGCACATGAAAGAAATTATCTCGAAGCTGACCAAAGTCGCTCGCAAGTTTCGTCAAGAAAATGGGCGGGAACCGACGCTTGAAGAATATTCGAAAGCGCTCCGCCTATCGATTGACAAAGTCCGCGGCATCCTGCGCATCATGCAAGATCCCGTTTCCTTGTCGACGCCGGTCGGTGAAGACGAAGACTCGTTCCTGGAGGACTTTATTGAGGACGAGGGCGGTTCCGAACCTTCCGAAGGCGCGCAAGACTTCTTGCGGCACCGCGAAGTGGAACGGGCGCTCTCAACTTTGAGCGAACGCGAGGCCCAAATCATCCGCCTTCGCTTCGGCATCGGCACCGGCTACCCTCGGACCTTGGAAGAGCTCGGCCGCATCTTCAACGTCACCCGCGAACGCGTGAGACAAATCGAAGCCAAAGCCATCCGCAAGCTTCGGCATCCGTCTCGAAGCCGGGTCCTCAAAGAGTATCTCGATAACTAAATTCAACATTCTTACTGGAAGGCTCTGGCCGCTGTAGCGACCAGGGCCTTTTTTGTAGGGAGCCTTCAAAAAATGGTGAAATGGCTTTCTTTCGGGCCCTTAGCTCAGGGGTTAGAGCACTCCGCTCATAACGGATCGGTCGGTGGTTCAAATCCACCAGGGCCCAGAAATTTTACCTTCGGTAAAATTTTCCTCTATTTTCCAATTTCTATTTTCAGTCTCTCTATGCGACCCCCGGGATTTTGACACCCAAATTCTGCTATAGTCACTGGCTGAAATTAGAAATTGGAAATTAGAAGGTCCGCCTTTGGCGGACGGGCAGTTAGCTCAGCTG
>CAZJOE010000363.1:0-2695 GCA_964547555.1 uncultured Elusimicrobia bacterium
CAAACGCAAACACACGGTTCTTGTTGTCGGAAGTGGTTTGGCGGGCGCTTCGGCCGCGGCTTCCATGGCCGAACTTGGCTACAACGTTAAATGTTTTTGTTTTCAAGACAGTCCGCGGCGGGCGCATTCTATTGCGGCTCAGGGCGGGATCAATGCCGCTAAAAATTATCCCAATGATGGCGATAGCGTGTTTCGTCTTTTCTACGATACCATCAAAGGCGGAGATTTCCGTGCGCGTGAAGCCAATGTTTACCGTCTCGCGCAATTAAGCGTCAACATTATCGACCAATGCGTGGCGCAGGGCGTTCCCTTTGCTCGCGAATACGGCGGCCATTTAGACAACCGTTCCTTTGGCGGCGCCCAAGTTTCCCGTACTTTTTATGCCCGAGGTCAAACCGGCCAGCAACTTTTACTGGGCGCTTACTCCTCCCTTTCCCGCCAAATTGGATTGGGTACGGTTCAAATGTTCCCCCGCACCGAGATGTTGGATGTGGTGGTCGTGAACGGCCAAGCCCGAGGCATCGTGGTTCGAAATTTAATCACGGGAGAAATCACCTCCCATGCCGCCGACGCCGTTGTTCTCGCGACGGGCGGCTACGGCAATGTTTTCTATCTATCGACCAATGCCAAGGGATCCAACACGACGGCCATTTGGCGCGCTTACAAGCGGGGCGCCGCCTTCGCAAATCCATGCTATACACAGATCCATCCAACCTGTATTCCTGTTAGCGGGGACCATCAGTCCAAGCTTACTTTGATGAGTGAATCTCTTCGCAATGACGGGCGTATTTGGGTTCCCAAGAAAAAAGGAGACACCCGCCCCGCCAATGAAATTCCAGAAGAGGAGCGCGATTATTATTTAGAAAGAAAATATCCGAGCTTTGGAAATTTGGTTCCGCGCGATGTGGCTTCCCGAAATGCCAAATCGGTTTGTGATGAAGGCCGCGGCGTCGGCCCCGGCGGATTGGGAGTTTATCTCGATTTTTCGGACGCGATTAAACGGCTGGGTGAAAAAGTTATTCGCGAACGATATGTAAACCTTTTTGAAATGTATGAACGGATCACCGGCGAGAACCCCTACCAAGTTCCGATGAGAATTTATCCGGCCATTCACTATACGATGGGCGGTTTGTGGGTGGATTACAATTTGATGAGCACGATTCCGGGACTCCATGTCATCGGCGAAGCGAATTTCTCCGATCACGGCGCCAACCGTTTGGGGGCCAGCGCGCTCATGCAGGGCTTGGCCGATGGATATTTTGTTTTGCCCTACACGTTGGGCCACTATTTGGCTTCCAATAAAATTGAAAAGGTAGATACGTCTCATCCCGCTTTTAAACAATCGGAATCTCAAGTCAAAGCACAAACCGATAAATTTATGTCCATTGGGGGATCTCGCAGCGTGGATTCATTTCACCGTGAACTTGGGAAAATTGTTTGGGATTATTGTGGGATGGGCCGCACAGAAAACGGTCTCCGAAAGGCGCTCACCCTCATTCCCGCTCTTCGGGAACGATTTTGGAAAGAGGTGTGTGTTCTTGGTAAGGGCGAAGAGTTGAATCAGTCGTTGGAAAAAGCTGGGCGCGTAGCGGATTTCTTGGAGATGGGAGAGTTGATGTGCCGCGACGCGCTTCACCGCAATGAATCGTGCGGCGGCCATTTCCGAGAGGAATACCAGACGGAAGAAGGGGAAGCCAAGCGCAACGATGCCGATTTCTCTTATGTCGCCGCGTGGGAATATGCGGGAGAAGGAAAAGATCCGATTCTAAATAAAGAGCCGCTCTCTTTTGAAAATGTTCATCTGGCTCAAAGGAGCTATAAGTGAAACTAACGCTGTTGATTTGGAGACAACCCAACGCTCCGGCGAAAGGCCGTATGGTGCGGTACGCGATGGACGACGTGAGTCCCGATATGTCGTTTTTAGAAATGTTGGACGTGCTCAATGAAAGGTTGATAACGCAAAAAGAAGATCCGGTCGCTTTCGATCATGATTGCCGGGAGGGAATTTGTGGAGCGTGTGGCGTGGTGATTAATGGGGTGCCTCATGGGCCGCTTCCCTCCACGACCACGTGCCAGCTTCATATGCGTCACTTTAAAGACGGCGACACGATTGTGGTTGAACCGTGGCGGTCGCGCTCTTTTCCCGTCACCAAGGATTTGGTGGTGGACCGTTCCGCTTTCGATCGCATTATTCAAGCCGGAGGATTTGTTTCCGTCCGCACGGGGAGCGCCCCTGAAGCCAATTCGATTTTGGTTCCGAAGACGGCGGCTGATAAGGCGATGGACGCGGCGTCTTGTATCGGATGTGGCGCTTGCGTGGCCGCGTGTCCCAACGCTTCCGCTATGCTTTTTACGGCGGCCAAGGTCTCACATTTGGGACTTCTTCCTCAAGGGCAACCGGAAAGAATGAAGCGCGCTCAGTCGATGGTGGAAAAAATGGATCAGGAAGGATTCGGCGGATGCACCAATGTAGGAGAATGCCAATCGGCTTGTCCCAAAGATATTTCGATCGATTTTATCGCGCAACTCAACCGCGACTATCTTAAGTCGTCTCTGCTGTAATTACCTACTCGTCGTAAGTGTCCTCAAACACCTGCTCGCCCACATGTTCATAGGGACAAAATTCCTGGGGCACGGTCCCATCCCGGAATGATTCTAAAACAACTTTGGGGCAGGTGGGCAAAGCCAAATATCC
>CAZJOE010000364.1:0-2678 GCA_964547555.1 uncultured Elusimicrobia bacterium
TGTGGCGGTTTCAGCCAAGGGGATGGATTCCAGATGGAGGGTCAGCCGCCCTGCGTCCAACCTGGCTAAATCGAGAATGTCGTTCACCATCGTCACCAAACGGAGCGACGCTTTGTCCATGGTGTCGAGCATTTTAACTTGGATGTCATTGATGGGCCCTGATTGGCCGGATTGGAAGAGGCGAATAAATCCGCGAATGGCTGTCAGCGGATTTCTTAGATCATGCGTGATGGAATGGAGAAATTCTTCTTTCATGGATTCCAATTCTTTTTCAAGCGTGATGTCGTGCATGACCGTCACGATTCCCAGCGATTCCGTCCGGCTGGGCGTGCGCACTTGTTCCGAGGTCAATTTGAAAATGCCCACCTTTTCTTCTTCTTGTTGAAGTTTTACTTCGACACTCCCGTTACGTTCGGACTTGGTGAGAAGGTCCACGAACGCGGTTTTAAGTTCTGGAGTAGGAAGATATTTCCAAAGGGCTTCGGAGATCGGATCTACTTCTTCGGGAACCCCCAACAAGCGTTTGGCCATGGCGTTGATGAGTTGGATTTTCCCATTGTAGTCGGTCATGATGATGCCGTCTTCAATCGAGAAAATAATGGCTTCCGTTTTTTTCTGTTCGAGGAGAAGTTTTTCCACCTGTAAATCGGAAAACCCTTTTAATTTCCTTAACATTTGATTGAATGTTTCCGCCACTCCCTGGATTTCATCTTGCGTGTCGAGCGCCAAGGGTTCAGGGAAATGGTTGTTCGCCACGTCCACTTCCCCGGCGAAACGAGTGATGGTCAATAAGGGCTTCACCAAGGAACGGGCCAACAAGAAGGCAATGAAGGCCGCAATGAGAATCGTGATTAAGACCGCGATTAAAGCTTGCAGGCGTCCCTTGTCGCTCGCGGCGTAGGCTTCTTTTCTGGTTTGTTGGGAGATAACGGCGCCTCCCAGTTTTTTTATGGGTGAGGAAGCGCCCACCCATTGGGTTCCATCCTTGGTTTTAAATTCGCGCGCGGCCTCACTTCCTTGCAAAGCAGTTTGAATGATCGATTCATCCAGCGCGTTTTCGTTTTTAAAATAAGGAGAGTTGGACCCCAGCAGCAATTTTCCATCTCCGCCGACGATATAGATATAACCGGTGTTTTCGATCTTTTCGTTGGCGATTTTCGAACTTAAATCGGCCAGCATGATTTTGGCGTAAAGGCCGTGCAGCCCCGCCGGTGTTTCCAAGGGAAGGTAGGTTTCAACCATAATGTTTTGGCCGCTTTTCTCAATCATCGACTGTTCTTGCTTGGTGGAGCCGAATTTACGAAAGAGCTCAATATTTTTATGGGAGATCAGCGAGGGATTGGCGTCCAGCTCCGGCGCGAGCGTCGGGTTGTATACTTTCATGATCTCTTGGCCCGCGGGAGACACCGCGGATATAATCGCGAAATTTTCTGAAGAGTCCACCAGGGCGCTCAACATCTTTTGGCGTCCTTCCCAATTGACGGAGGGGTTTTTTAAGGTCAACAAAGCCATTGAAAGTTGAGATTGAATTGTGGTTAAGTTCTCATCAATGTTTTGAGCATAGGACTGGGCCAGCAAAATATGATAGCGCTGGACTTCTTTTTGAAGCCGTTCTTTATTAATTTTAATGACAACATGGCTGACGAGGGCCACGGGAATAACGGCCAAGAGGGTCATGAAGATGAGGAAGCGAGGGAATAAGCGGAGGCGAATTTTCATGAAGGATCGGTTGATTTGGTCGGTGAATTAAGCATGTTCTTGGTTGTCAGGCACACTCAAGTCTAATGCGGGTAAAATGCGATTCAAGGGATATACTAAAATCGAGATAATCAAATTATGTCTAAATTAAGATCTGTTTTTGCATTGCTTGTTCTCCTTTTGGGGGGCCTATTTTTAGGAGGTTTATTCCGCCGCGGAGAGGGGCGTCCCAAGGTGGAAGTGACGGTCGAGACCGGCATGACGGCGCACGATGTGGTGTCGCAACTTTTGGAAAAAAAGCTGGTCGAAAGCCGGTATCCTTTTTTAATTTGGGTCCGCTTGCGGAAAGCCGATTCCAAAATAAGAGTGGGCCGATACCAAGTGAACCAAGGCCGTTCCGCTTATTGGATTGTGGACGACTTCATCGGCGGACGGACTGAAAAAATTAAATTGATCGTTCCGGAAGGGTTTGCTTCCTGGCAGATCGCGGAACGGCTGGAGTCTTTTGGGATTTGTCCGCGCGCCGCTTTTTTAAAAACGGTCCAAGAGAAAAAATTGGAAGGGTTCCTTTTCCCGGCCACGTATGAATTTGAATACGGCCTTTCCTCCGATGACGTCGCCGGAAAAATGCAAACGGAATTTACCCACCGCTGGTCTAATGAATTTGAGGACCGGGCCATAGAATGGGGATGGAGCCAAAAGGACGTCGTGACATTTGCCTCCGTGATCGAAAGAGAAATCCGTGTCCGCGATGAACTGCCGATGATTTCTGCCGTGTATCACAACCGGTTAAAAAAGCGGATGCGGCTTGAAGCCGATCCCACCGTTCAATATTCACTGGGGTATTGGAAGGAACGTCTCACTTATGATGACTACCGCCAAGCCAAATCTCCGTACAATACCTACATTAATTACGGGTTACCACCCGGTCCCATCTGTAGCCCGGGCCTTGATTCAATCCGCGCCGCGCTTTGGCCTGC
>CAZJOE010000365.1:0-2673 GCA_964547555.1 uncultured Elusimicrobia bacterium
TAATTAATTTAAGCGCCGGAGGAATGGCTCTCTCGGTCGATGCGGGAATGATGAGCCATCCGCTGGCACGCAAAGCCCATTTAAAAATCCATTTCCGGCTTCCCGGACGTCCGCTTCAAGGGTGCAAGGGCATTGTCACCCACGTCATGAAAACCGATCCCGCCAAAGTTTATATTGGCATCCGCTTTGAAAGCTGCCCGGATCATCTGGCCAAAGAAATCGAATCCATGGCCATCGATAACGAAGCTTGCGATTACCGCATCGAACAAACCAAATCTCCTTGGTGCGTGCCCAACTGTTCTTTCTTCGAACTTTGCCGCAAACCCATCCGTCCCGCGGTCCATCATGCCACTTCGATGGACCGTCTTGAAATAGCTCTCCAAGCCAACGAATAATAATTGTTATACTCCGACCCATGCGTCCTTTAAAAGCGTCTCTTTTCATCGCTTACTGCTTGGCGGCTGTTGTTTTGGTTGGAGCGGCGTTTTCCCATGTGTGGAGAACTTCCCGGCTTCTCGCCAAAGATTCTCTTCAACCTGTCGCCAACCTTCCAACCGTGGCTCCAGAAAAAACAGCCTCAGTTAAACCGATCGAACAAGAACAATCGCAATCATGACCTTTTCCCAAAAGAAATTAGGCCTCCCGGTTTCCACCGGGATGGCGGCCTTATTGCTTGTCATCGCAGGGTGTTTACCCCAGCACGGACCTCGCCCCTCTCCCAAACAAGTTCCCGATGGTGACGCGCCCCTTTCCTCGACGATGACCATTCCTTCCGGCCTTCATGAACACACGGCGATTTTTTATGTCCCGCCTCCAGAAGGGGACGCCACCGCTTTTGTAACAACCCTCATGAGAGCGCCGCAGTTAAAAATGACGTTGGTTTTACCACCGCGCTATTTTGAACCGGTTCTGCATCGCGAGCAACTGGCTGGATTCCGCCTTTTGCACAGCTCCGGTCAAATTGAAATCGCTCTCACCTTGGAAAACGAACCGATCCTGCCGCTCCTGGCCAACTTTCAGCAAGCATTTAATGGGTCCAGCCCTTGGAATTTTAATTTCGCGTGGATCGACGATGTCACCGCGCAAATCGCCCGGGGCAGCGGACAACATCAAAAGAAATGGGGAAAACGTCCGTCAGGAATTTATCCTCCTTATTTAAGCCTCTCTGAACCGGTGGTTAAAGTTTTCCCGCGATTCTGGTTAAGTTACACGCTCGCTAAACCTCAAGAAGAATGGGGAATTAAAATGGCGGGAAATACGACGATTTTGGTTCCTCCCCTGCCGCCCGTTTCGACTTTTGCCGAAGGATCCACGGAATGGGCTGACGAATTGGCGAAGTGGGCTTTGGAAAATCCTTTCACGCTCATCGACGGCAGCCTTTGGACACGCCCGGAATCAGAAGGCGCCTTCCTTCACGCTTTGGTGAAGGCCATTCGACTGAAACCTGAAACTTTTCAAACTCATTTGGGTGAAGAACTTCAAGCTTATGTTCATGAATCCCATTTGCTTGATTCTAAGATGAATCCCTTTGCCAATGATTACTCGGCCTGGGTTAAAACTCCGCAGCAACGGGTGGCGTGGCAAGCGCTGGCGGAAGCGAGGAAAGTATTGGAATCCTATAAAACCTCCGGCCGCGCCGTTCTCGGACGGTTGGACGCCGCCCAAGCGGAAATGTGCGTGGCCGAAAGCGGAACTTTTCTTTTGGGGTTGGGACAATCGCAAGTGTCCATGCCTATCAATGAAAAAAACTTTACCGCGACAGTGGCTAATATTTATCGACTTACAAACAATCCGGTTCCAGACCATTTGAACCGACTGTTCACCGGCGCGGGGAAAAAATTCCAAGTGTCGATTGATCGAAACGAAGCTTCGGACGTGCCCTTTTTTGATCAGAGCGAAAAATCCCTCACTTGGAACGATCCGCTCGGTGATGACGTAGGAAGCGGAAGTTTTCGGTATCCGTACGGAACTTATCCCGCCGGGACTTTTGATTTAAAACGCTTCTCAGTTTCTAAGACAAATGAGTACGTTACGTTTTCTGTTGGTTTGAACGGTCCATTGCCGTCGGAACAAGCGGTCCAAATTCTGCCGATTGCCGATATCTATATCGACGTGAATCGATTGGCCGGCGCCGGAAGCCAAGAACCGCTTAGACAAAGAGGATCGATCCTTATTGATAAAGACGCGGCCTGGGAATACGCGCTGGTGTTGGGACAAACAACGGCCATGCTTTATCAATCCGCCCCCGGCAAAGAACCGCGGAAGTTAGGAACTTTTAAACCAACCAAAAGCCCCTCGATAAAAACCTACACGGTCAGCGTGCCGCTTGATATGTTGAGGGGAAATCCCAATGAATGGCGCATGTCCGTCGCGCTGGGGGGAATGGAACAGCAGAAAGGATCAGAAGAGATTTTGCCGATCGCCATAATGTCACCAGTCGGCCCAAAGAATTTTGGCGGCGCGATCAGCGGACGCTCCGCTCCGCATTTCATCGATTTACTCGAACCCACCGCCGACGGCCAGAAAGACCGGATGAAAGTTTACGAGTCCGGGCGGAAAGTGATTCTTCCTTACGTCGAAGCGGAGTAACTTGCCTTTACAATAAATTTGCTACACTCCACACCTTCAAATGGGGCTGTAGCTCAGCTGGGAGAGCGCCTGCATGGCATGTAG
>CAZJOE010000366.1:0-2659 GCA_964547555.1 uncultured Elusimicrobia bacterium
AAGGTAGAGGTTTCTTTGGAATAGAGGGGTTCTTCTTTCTTCTGATCCGCCCATCCTTCAGGAATTTCAACTTTCATCCCGAACTTCGTATCGGAAAAAACTTCAGCCGCGCCAACGGAAGAAACTGCTGCGAAGCCCATGATCAACGAAGCCAAATAGACGGTCGAATATTTTTTAATCACGCGGTAAACATACCATTTTCACGGGACTTTTCACCCGTCCCAAAACTCTCTGAAATTTGATAAAAACACCCCTGTTCCTTCCTTTCAGCCGTTTCTGACGGACAAAACCATGGATACTTTAGACCAACTGGAACAACAAAGCGTTTATATATTCCGCGAGGCCTTTCGGCACTTCGAGCGGCTCTGCATGCTTTGGTCGATCGGTAAAGACTCGACCGTGCTGCTGTGGCTGGCTCGAAAAGCCTTTTTTGGTCATGTGCCCTTTCCCTTGGTCCATATCGACACCAGCTATAAAATCCCCGAAATGATCTCATACCGCGACCGTTTGGCCATGGAATACAAACTTAAAATGGTCGTGGGACAGAATGAGGCGGCGCTCAAGGCCCGGACCACCTTCCCTCTCACCCAAGACCTTCCCGAAGGATCTCCCGACAAAATTTCTCGCGTGATGTGCTGCGGCCTGCTTAAAAAAGACGCCCTGACCCACACCTTAAACGGAACCTGGCCGCGCAAACGTCTTAATCTCAAGACCGGCAAATACGAACTGGATGCTGACAAAGATCCTTATCATGGCGTCATTGTCGGCGCCCGAGCCGATGAAGAAGGCAGCCGCTCCAAAGAACGCTATTTCTCCCCCCGCGACAAGAACAACCTTTGGGACGTCGGTGAACAGCCGCCAGAATTCTGGAACCAATTTAAAACCGACTTTGCCCCCGGCACCCATGTCCGTATTCATCCTCTCTTGGATTGGACTGAACTTCATATTTGGGAATACATTAAACGCGAAAATATTCCGACCGTGCCTCTTTATTATGACCAAGGATCGGGAACAAGATACCGCAGCTTGGGCTGTGCGCCTTGCCAAGCTCCTATTCAAAGCACCGCGAAAAACGTGGACGAGATCATCGCCGAATTAAAAAGCGGCAAACTTAAAAACATCGCGGAACGATCCGGACGCCTTCAAGACGGCAAGCATGGACTAGAAGAACTTCGCCGCGACGGGTACATGTGATGACCGCCCCCGAAATAAAAGAGCAAATGAACATCGTGATTGTGGGCCACGTGGACCACGGAAAGAGCACGGTCGTGGGTCGCTTATTGGCGGACACCGGCTCCCTTCCGGAAGGCAAGCTGGAAGCCGTCCGCAAAGAATGCATCCGCACCGGCAAACCTTTTGAGTACGCCTTTCTTTTAGACGCCCTCACCGATGAACAAGACCAAGGTATTACGATTGACACCGCGCGATCTTTCTTTAAAACCAAAAAGCGCGACTACATCATCATTGACGCGCCGGGCCATATTGAATTCTTGAAGAACATGATCTCAGGCGCCGCTCGGGCTGAAGCGGCGGTCCTTATCATCGATGCCAAAGAAGGCGTCCGTGAAAACAGCCGGCGGCATGGATACATCCTCTCCATGCTCGGCATCAAACAAGTTGTGGTCTGCGTCAATAAAATGGATTTGGCCGGACGGAGCCAAACTCAATTCGACAACATCGAAAAAGAGTTCCGCCTATTCTTAGCAAACATTGGTTCCGTTAAGCCTTTGCAGTTCATTCCCGTGAGCGCCGTAAAGGGCGAAAACCTGGCCACCCGCAGCGACCAAATGCCGTGGTACAAAGGTCCCACCCTTTTAGAATCCCTCGACACCTTTAAGAAAGCGCCGCCGAAGTCCGACCGCCCTTTCCGATTTCCCGTTCAAGCCGTTTATAAGTTTGTCAGCGAAGGCGACGACCGGAGAATTGTGGCAGGCCGCGTTGAATCAGGTCGCATCAAGATAGGCGACCGCGTCATGTTTCATCCGTCCAACAAATCGAGCACGATCAAATCCATCGAAGGTTTTAACACCAGCGAAAAAACCACCATCGATTCGGGATGGTCCACCGGCTTCACCATGAATGAAGAAATTTATGTAACGCGTGGCGAAATCATGACGCTGGCGGACAATCCTCCTTTGGTCAGCACAAGGTTCCGGGCGAACCTCATCTGGCTGGGGAAAAAACCTTTTGTTCAAGGGCGCGACTATAAGCTCAAAATTCATACTCAGGCCTTGCCGGTCCACATTCAAAAAATAAACAAAGTGATCGACGCTTCTGAAGTGGCCAGTACTCTCACGAAAAACCAAGTGGACCGACATGACGTGGCGGACGTGGTGCTGGAAACCAAGCAAGCCATTGCTTTTGATGGAATCGGAGAAGGGGAATCAACGGGACGATTTGTCATCGTAGACGGGTACGACATTGCGGGCGGCGGAATCATTATCGAAGCCGAAAAGGACAATCAAGAAGATCTTCGCGCGGAAGCTCGCCTGCGCGACTTTAATTGGATGAAAGGATCCGTGTCCCGGGAAATTCGCGCCACCCGCAGCGGTCACCGCGCCGCCCTGATTATGTTCGTCGGGGCCGCCGGCGTCGGCAAAGCGAAATTCGCCCAAGCAACCGAGAAAGCTCTTTTTGAAAAAGGATTCTCAGCTTATCT
>CAZJOE010000367.1:0-2657 GCA_964547555.1 uncultured Elusimicrobia bacterium
AAAAAAAAAATCATGGCCCACAAGCCGATGTCTTGAATCCCCGCGCGTGTTTCAGTGATAGTGTCTACGACGAGGGGGCGAAGATTTTCTCCATGGGACAGGATGCCGTAAATGATGATAAAGCCATGGGTAAATACAAAAGTTATGAAAATGGGCGTCAGGGCCACCACGGATTCTTTGATGCCTCGAAGGTTCAGTGTAACAAGGAGCATCAGCACGATAAGGCCAGTCAGAAATTTAGCTCCTAGAAAGGAAGGGGGAAGAAAGCTGAAAATGGCATCCATTCCCGCGGCAATAGAAATAGCGACGGTTAGAACATAATCAACCAACAGGGCCGAACCAGAGATGATTCCCGGAACGGGTCCAATGAGTTTGGTGGCAACGAGATACCCTCCTCCCCCCGATGGGAACAATTCAATAATCTGGGAATAACATGCGGAGAGGATGAATACGGTAAACGCAACAGCCACGGCCAAGAAAATGGCCAAATGGGAATAATGTCCCAAAGACAAAAACGCTTCTTCCGGCCCATAACAGGAGGAGCTTAGTCCATCCGCACCCAACCCAACCCAAGCAAAAAATGCGGTGAGTGACAGGTTGTGAAACACCTGGGGATCCAGGGGGTTTTTGGCCTTGCCTAAAAAGATTTCTTTTATTTTATCAACCATATGTATAGGGCTCTGGACATAAAAAAACGCCTCGATTCAAGGTGGTGACCGAAAACCGAGACGAAGTCTTATTCAAGGGAAGGATCGTAATACAATGCATCCAAACGTGTCAATGTTGATCCTTATCGTCGAGTTTTTCATTCTAAGCAAAAAGAGATTTGACATAAGTAATTGGCCTATATTACCATCGGCCTCTGTTTTTTGCCTTAAGGAGGTCAAAAATGATTCCACTTATTGTTGATACGGGCGACACGGCCTGGATTCTTATGAGTGCCGCTTTGGTTCTGATGATGACGCCAGCCCTTGCTTTCTTCTACGGCGGGTTGGTACGCAAAAAGAACATGCTTTCCGTTTTGATGCAATGCTTTATGTTGATGTGCATCATCACATTGGAATGGGTGATCCTCGGGTATTCCATGTCATTTGGTCCGGACATTAAAGGACTGATAGGAGACCTGAGTTGGGTTGGTTTAAAAGGGGTTGGGTTGGAGCCGTATGCTGATTATTCAGCCACCATTCCTCACCAAGCCTTCATGATTTATCAATGTATGTTTGCCGTGATCACTCCGGGCCTTATTTTGGGAGCCTTCGCGGAACGGATGAAATTCTCCGCTTTCTGCATCTTCTCCTTATTATGGGCCGTCTTGGTTTACAACCCGGTTTGTCATTGGGTGTGGGGTGTGGGTGGATTCTTGCGCTTAAGCGGCGCTCTCGACTTCGCCGGTGGAACCGTGGTTCACATCAATGCCGGCGTGGCTGCCTTGGTGACCGCTCTGGTTCTTGGAAAACGCCAAGGATTCCCCAACAAAATTGGTCCTCCTCACAACCTTCCATTTGCCGTTTTGGGCGCGGGTCTTCTTTGGGTAGGATGGTTTGGATTTAACGCCGGCAGCGCACTCGGCGCCAATGGCCTTGCTGTCAATGCCTTCGTGGTCACTCATGTCGCCGCCGCTGCTGCAGGATTCACCTGGGCCGTCATGGACAAAATCTTCAATGGTCGGCCGACGGTTCTCGGAATGATTACCGGTGCGGTCGCCGGTCTTGTCGCCATCACTCCTGCCGCCGGATTCGTCAATGTGACGGGCGCCATTCTCATTGGTCTGGGCGTCAGCGTCATTTGTTTTATCGCGGTGAGCTTCCTCAAACCGAAATTCGGTTACGACGATTCGCTGGACGCTTTCGGCGTCCATGGAATCGGCGGTATTTGGGGCGCTTTGGCCACGGGCCTTTTCGCCACCAAAGCGGTCAATTCAGCCGGTGCGGACGGATTGTTTTACGGAAACCCAGGACAACTCCTCATCCAGTTGAAAGCCACGGTGATCACGATTGTTTATTCCGCCGTCGTTACCTTCATTATCTTGAAAGTGGTCCAACTGGTTGTGGGCCTCCGGTCGGATGAAGAAGATGAACGGATCGGCCTTGACCTGGCGGAACACAAAGAAGCCGCCTACACGGTTTTAGACTAAGGAGAATGCCATGAAATTAATTGTTGCCATTATCCAGCCTGATAAGTTGCACAACGTTCTGGATACGCTTGAAAAAGAGCAGGTGCACTTGGTTACCGTTACCAGCGTCTTGGGACGGGGCCGTCAGAAAGGCATCGCGGAAGTTTACAGAAGCCACAAAGAAGCCGGCAGTTTGCTCAAGAAAATCCGTTTGGATATCGCCGTGACGGACGACTTCGTGCAAAAGGCCATCGGCGCCATCAACAAAGGGGCGCGAACCGGCAGCATCGGCGACGGGAAGATCTTCGTCCTTGATCTTAAGGACTGTATCCGGATTTCTTCCGGTGAAAAAGGCGACGCGGCAATCGGATAAAAAAATTCGCATGCATTGTTCTCTGGGAGAGTTATATTCTCTCCCAGAGAATTCGTTTTTTTTCATTCGCATCTTGCGGGTATTTAAGGATTCATGTAAGTTCTTACGCTTAAGGAGAACTTTTACCCAATGAAAAATAAGCTCGGCTTAAAAATTGTCATTTTAATTGCC
>CAZJOE010000368.1:0-2650 GCA_964547555.1 uncultured Elusimicrobia bacterium
AACCCCGTCAGACCATTATCTGGCTTGAAAACTAAACAAATACTCATGAAAAAAAAACCTACTGAGGGTGATGGTAATACTTTATCTCAGTCTTTAGGTACAGGCAGTATAATTTCAACCGTTGTCCCTTGATCAATCTTACTAGCTATATGTAAAAACCCATTGTGCGCTTCAATAATTTGACGGGCCAACTCTTGCATTTGACGGGCGGACTCATCTTTTTGACGCAAGTAAAACCAGGCCATCGCGCCCAAAATAAAAAGGGCGCCTCCAACAATTAAAATGATCGGCATCAGGGATGGGTTCATAAGGGGGGATTATAGGATTTTTATCGTCGAGTGATCGATCTGAGGTCGCCAAGACGAAAATTTACAAATATTGTTGAATTTCTGCGGTTTTCAACCAACACTTAACCCATGTGGCGGATTAATGACTAAAAAGTTCCTTTTTGTTTCTGAGATAGGATGTATCGGAGATCTCGCCACCCAAGTCAAATCGGAAGGCAACCTCGTCCGTTATTGCATCCTCGATAAATATGAAAAAAATGTTTCCGACGGATTCGTCGACAAAGTCGACAACTGGAGAAAGCATATTGATTGGGCCGACGTCATTGTGTTTGACGACATCGGGTTTGGATCGGAAGCCGAAAAACTCCGCCGGGACGGCAAAGCGGTGATCGGCGGGACCCCCACCAGCGACAAGCTGGAACTCGACCGGGATTTCGCGCAGGAAGAACTAAAAAACGTCGGCCTCACCACACTTCCCGATTGGGATTTCAATTCTTTCGATGAAGCCATTAAATTTGTGAGGTCCAACCCCGGACGCTACGTGATCAAACCAAATGGAAAAGCCCAGAACGAAAAATTTCTTTCCTTTGTCGGCGAAGAAGACGATGGGCTCGACTTGGTCAACATGCTGGAACGGTACAAAAACGGCTGGGGCGGAAAAATCCGCAGTTTCCAAATTCAAAAATATGTGGCCGGCGTTGAAGTGGCGATCGGCGGGTTCTTCAATGGACGCGAATTTATTTTACCCGTCTGCATTAATTTCGAACACAAACGGATGTTCAATGACGAAATCGGGCCGACCACCGGCGAAATGGGGACCGCCATGTTCTGGACCGGGGCCAATAAACTCTACAATGAGACGCTTAAAAAATATGAGAGACGGCTTTCTGAAATTGGGTACATTGGTTACTTCGATATCAACTGCATCGCCAACGCTCGGGGCATTTATCCTTTAGAAATAACGCCGCGATTTGGATATCCCACCATCAGCATTCAAATCGAAGGAGTGACCAGCCGTTGGGGAGATTTTCTTCACGCGATCGCCAACCGCCAACCGTTCACTCTAAAAACCGCCAAAGGTTATCAGGTCGGCGTCGTGGTCGCGGTTCCGCCTTATCCATATGACGATTCTGATACGTTCGACAAATTTTCTGATGATGCGGTCATCATTTTCAAAAAGCCTCAAATGACGGGCATGCATCACGGAGATATCCGACTTGTGGATGGAGATTGGCAAGTGGCCGGGTCGTCCGGATACGCGCTCGTGGCAACCGGCTCAGGTCCCACCATGCCTGACGCACAACATGAAGTTTACTCGCGGATCAAAAACATTATTCTCCCCAACATGTTCTACCGCACCGACATCGGAAACCGCTGGGCCAAAGACGGAGACTTGCTCCATTCCTGGGGCCTCCTCGCCGCCTAATTCGTCATTCCGGCGAACGCCGGAATCCAGTCTTTACCGCTTCTTCTAAACTTTTCTCAGGACTTTTCAAACTCCGTTTCCCCATTTGTTGGACCCGAACAATGCCTTTCTTCTTTAAAAAAAATTTAGTGAGCGACGTTTCTCCACAAACAACGACCACCGGTTTATTTTTCCTTCGACGACAAATCTCTCCAATGACTTTTCCCCCGAAACTCGTCCGGTCCAACCGGCCCTCGCCTGTTAAAATAAGATCCGCTCGCCTCACTTCACGATCCCATCCTGTCGCTTGAATAATAGAGGAACAGCCCTCCACCAACCGCGCTCCCAAAAATCCGGCCAATCCGAAGGCCATCCCCCCTGCGGCTCCCGCTCCCGGCATATTTTTCTGTGCGGGTCGTTTGGCAAAAGAAGACCAACGGCGTAGCATTCGTTCTAAAAACTTAACATCGGCAGGCGTGGCACCCTTTTGCGGGCCAAATGTCCGGGCTGATCCATTCTTTCCGAGCAACGGATTCTTTACATCACAGAGAACAAAAATTGAAACTTGTGCCAAACGTTTATCAACACCCTTCCATTCGACCCGTTGGAGACCCCGCAGGGCGGTGGGAGAAGATAAAAGTGACTGACCTTTTTTTCCAAAATATCGGAACCCCAGCGCTTCGAGCGCTCCTGCGCCCCCGTCCCCCGTGGCGGTTCCACCAACGCCAATTAAAATGGAGCGGCATCCTTGATCTAAAGCCGCACGGATTAACTCGCCTGTTCCATAACTGGTCGCCCTTAAAATTTTATTTTTACCCGTGATCCATTTAAGCCCGGAGGCTTCCGCCATTTCAATAACGGCCGTCCGACTTTTCTTTATCCACCCCCATTTGGCCCGAACCAGTTTGCCTTGAGGTCCCCGGACTTTTTTTCGCTTGAGTACGCCCCCCAGCGAATT
>CAZJOE010000369.1:0-2641 GCA_964547555.1 uncultured Elusimicrobia bacterium
AAGAATGGAGCCTAATTGTTTCAACATGGACGCTGTCCGAAACACGCGACCGGTCGCAAAGTTAATGCGTTTAATAATCAATTCAGCTGGAACCTGGTTTAAATCATCTGTCTTTAGATGGATGCTTGGATCTTTTTCTAAAGCCAGCGCCAACCTTTGAAAAAGAAAGGTTAAACCCTCTTTTGAAAACTGTTTTTCGGTTTCAGGAAGAAGATAAATAACCGGTAATTTGTCGGGAAAAAATTGTTCCAGCAAAGTCCGATCTTTTTTGAAAACGGCAGGAGAAACAAGAGTCATCAGTTGAACCAAGCGATATCGCGATGTATGTTGGCTGATGGTTTCTTCGCCTTCAAGAAGGTTGGTTAGATATTCCGGAAATTCCGATTGGAGATAAGTCAGAAAAGTACGGATTGAATCTTCGATTTCAAAGTTTTCTAAAGTTGCCAGATCAAATTCGCCGGAATGTTTGCTTGGATTAAATCCGGTAATTCTTTCTGGGTTTTTTATTTCATTGCGAAATATTTCGAGGATTCGAAAAAGTCTTTGGGCATCATCACGCAAAAGCGCGATGTTAATTTTTCCTTTTCCTCCTGAAGCATCCGCCCATGCAACAATCTCATCGTCCAATCGTGCCGCATGGACACAAGCGCAAAAAACCGCGCCTGATTCCACAATCTGATAATAGGCGTAAGACAGGTTGGGCTCAAAACCAAGAAAGGCCACGTGGTAAGAGCTTCCATCTGCGCGTGTCATCATTTTCACATTGCGACGATATTCAAGATCTCCAACCGTAAACACTTGATAGTCGAATGACAGATGCCGATGACCGTTGGAGACACCTTTTCTCTTGTACAATCCGGGTTTTTCAGTGGTGAGCTCTCCGGCATAAGCAATCAATTCGTGAGATTCACCATGCATGTCTGTCAGTTTCGCGCGGTGATATCCTCCCATGGCATCGAGTGGTTTAGACGTGAAGCGATTCTCTTCAATGTTGCCATCGGGAAGCCAAGGATTGCTCCATTCAAGCTGCAATGGAAAATATTTTTTTGAAACGTTCGAAACGGCACTTGCAAAAGGTAAAAAACCGAGTGCTCGGTACTGAACATTTCCAATCACATCGCGCGGCAAACCTTCGCCAACATTAATCTGCCAGGCCAATTGTGCTCCCAAAATTCGATTGGCATCTTGAATGCGAAGAATTCCTTCATCCGCACAAACCCGGAGCAACGACTCGACATGGGACCCCACTTCTGGGCCGATGATCGCCAAAATATCCGCGAAAAAAGCTTTGGTCCCTTGAGGCAGAGTTTTAGCTTGCGCTTTAACTTGTGGGGCCAAATCATTTAGTGCCTTTGAAAAATCAAGCGCTGCATCATGGTGCATTATTAAGGGTTTATTGAAATAAGAAATGAAATAAGAAACTAAATCTTTCCCAAGTGAGGTCTTTGTTATAAGGGAAGAATTGGCTTTGATAAAAGCGACAAGGGGAGGAAATATTGATTGATCAAAAGCCATATCAGCTACTTTCTTTAGATTTCTAGGATTGGCCAATCGTTTGTTGGCATGAAGAAAGAATGGGATAGCGCCTCCAGTTGAAACCAGATCAATGCGAGATAAGTAGAAGTAGAGAGTGAAATTCTCATTCGATGCGAGAGTTTTATTGGATTGCAGAAAAATAGAAATGGTTTTTGTAATGCTGTCATCCAGCTCAGATGAAGCGTTCCCAACCCTGGCCAGTTGTAGGATGTCATTGAAATTAGTTCGGTTTGCCAGACGAGGATTGGTCTCTAGAAAATATTGTGCGATGTCCAGGGCATCGACACGAGTAATTTCACTCACCTTATCATTCATGAATATTTTTCTAACCAGTTGATAATTTTCAAGTGTAAATGCAGCTTTGTTGGCCTGGGCAAAACTGGAGATGGCTGGTAAAAGCCATCCCTTCCATCCGGTGCCTTCTTCCACTCGGCTAAATAACTTCAAAAACTTCCCTAAATTTTCTGCGGTAAAGGCACTCTTGTTAAAAAGAGGAATGATTTTTGATATCTCAATTAATAAATCAGATTCTTCCTCCATGAATATTCTTTCTGAGGGGCGAAGATGGCCTAGCAAAAGCCCCAGGTTCGCTGCAGAAAGTACTGCCTTGCCGGGTGAATAAAGCTGGATAATTTCGAAGACATGTTCATAAACATTTGGCGCAGCCTCAGTCCATTTCGATCCGTTAAGAAGGCGGCTGACCAATTTTTCGGTCAACAGGGATGGATTGACTTCCATAAATTTTTGAAAAACATCCAGCGAATTCTCTCTGACCAAGACTTGATCATCCAAAGTCAGAAGAACTTTCAAGTTTTGAGGAGTGGCAAATCTTTTATTTGCCTCAACAAGATGCGTAAGAATTTCCAGCCCGGTTACGGTGAGGGTTCCCGTGGACCTTAGCAATGAGGAAAGTTGACGTAAATTTCTTTTGGAGAAAACGGCTTGATCGACTTGAAGAAATAAATTGACAACTTTTTTAAGTATTCCAAGTTCCGTCGTATCGTTCCGTTTGGCCGAAATGAGGACTTGATACAAGTTTTCTTCTGTTACCAAATGAGGTGGCATCCGAAATAACAAGGCATTATTCCGAATTCGTTTGACTAAT
>CAZJOE010000370.1:0-2597 GCA_964547555.1 uncultured Elusimicrobia bacterium
GAGCAAATCCTTCCAAGATCTTTTCCCATCCCCCAGGTTTAATTTTTCGAAAACCGACTCTTTGGAACGCAGCATTTCCACGGCGGGGATCCGCAGCATGTGAACAAGGCTGTCCAATGTCTTTAATGACGGAGGATTTCTCAAATATTCCACAATTTTCGGTTTGATTCCTTTTTCCTTAAGAATCTCCAATGTTTTTTGACAGGTCCCGCATTTGGGGTTAAAGAAAATGGTCCATTGCTCTTGAGGTTGTTCGGTCATAAGGTTCCTTTAATTTTTGAAAGAAGATAAAAATATCAACAGCCATCCAACGAGAAGCGACAAACCACCGATCGGAGTGATCGCTCCCCACCACCGGATTCCAGACAGGCTCAAGATGTACAAGCTTCCTGAAAAAATAAAAATCCCAAAGGTAAAGGCCCAACCCGCGGCCGTAACGAATGAATTGAGATGAACTTGGGAAAGCCAACTTACGAAAAAGAGGGACAGGGCATGATAGACCTGATACCGAACGCCGGTCTCAAAAATGGCCAGCATGTCGGCGGAAAGTTTGTTTTTTAACGCATGGGCCCCAAAGGCGCCGAGGGCCACCGCCATCAACATAAACAGGGATGCGAGTCGAAACCAAAGCATGGGCAGGATATTAGATTAATTAGAGAGACGAGGCTTTAAACGGTTCCAATAAGAATTAGGCGGACTACTTATCTTTTTCATATTATCCACTGACGATTTTAGAAATAATTGTTGAGGAGGGCACTATGAGTGAATCACCAATGAATCCCTATGGAAAGCTATTTAAAGGAGAAGGACAAACCAAAGTTGAAATAGGATATTTTTCAGAGAAAAACAAAGATGGATTACAAGATGTCCTCGTTAAAATAACAGGGAAAGCCGCCCATGAGGAAGGAATCGAGGGGCAAGTTCAGAAATGCACGGCGACCAAAGGTCCCGATAATGGGATCAATTACGAATATGTCCAAGACGGAAAAACATTCAACCGTATGTGTATGCGCAAAGGATGGGGCGCAGAAACATTAGAACTCTATGTTTCGAATGAAACCATCAATTTGCAGCATGATGAAAAAGAATCGCCTGAAGTAAAACCTGATCATCTTTTAACAGCTTACGAAGAGGCCAACAAAGCCAAAGCGAAAAAGAAATAATCAGACACTAAACTTTTTGGGTTTTCCAGCGACCTTTTTTGAAAAGAATGGCGCTTACGACAGCCAGTGCGGAAAAAGCGAGCGTCACCGCGAGAAAAACTCCTTGAGGTCCCATTTTGAAAACGGTGGAGAAAAGATAGGCGGCGGGAATTTCAAAAACCCAGAACACAAAAAAATTGATCCACGTCGGCGTCCACGTGTCACCCGCCCCATTAAAGGATTGAGTTAAAACCATTCCAAAGGAATAAAACAAAAACCCGCAAGAAACGGTCCGCAAACAGGAAGAAGCATAACCATGAACGATGGGATCCATGGTGAACCACCCCACAATCACAGGCGCAAAAATCAAGAAAAGAATGCCCATGACTCCCAAAAAAGCCGCATTGTAACTTCCGGCAATCCAGACAGCTTTCTCAGCTCGCTCTGGTTTTTTGGCCCCTAAAGATTGACCGACCATCGTCGCCGCCGCATTGCTGAGCCCAAAAGCGGGAAAAAGCGCGAAGAGCATGATTCGGATTCCTATCGTATACCCGGCGACGGCGTCGCTTCCGAAATTAGAAATGACGCGGACCATCCCCACCCAACTTGCGGTGTGGATAAAAATCTGAAATGTCCCTGCGGCCGAGAGCTTTATGATTCTCCCCATCATCTCCGGCATTAAAACCAGGTGATGCCTTTTCACTTTCACCCGGCTTTCGCCTCTCCATAAATATGACAGCGTGTAGAGCGCCCCAATCCCCCGCGACAAGGTCGTCGCGACGGCGGCGCCGGTCACGCCCAATTTGGGAATGAATAAAAATCCATAGATAAAACAAGGCGCGAGAATAAGATTGAGCCCATTGGCGATCCACAGGGAACGCATCGCAATCGTCCCGTCTCCGGCTCCGCGGAAAACTGCGTTTCCTAAAAACAAGAGAACGATGGCCGCATTGCCGCCGAACATGACCCGCAGGTAAGGCGTCGCGTAGGTGACAACGTCCGGTGTCGCTCCCATGAGTTTTAAGAGGTAAGGCCCCATCACCACTCCAAAAATTCCCACGAGCAAGGAAACAAATATTCCCAAGGCGATAATTTGAACGGCTGTGTTTGAGGCTCCTTCTAAATCATGTTCCCCGACCCGGCGGGCCATCATGGCCGTAGCGCCAATGCTCAGACCAAAGGCGATAGTGTAGACAATGGTAAGAAGTGATTCGGTAAGACCAATGGTGGCGATGGCGTTCGGGCCGAGGGACCCCACGAAAAAAATATCTGTGATAGCAAACACGCTCTCCATGAGCATTTCCAAAACCATGGGAATGCCCAAGAGGATCACCGCTTTGCTGATGGATCCTTCGGTGTAGTCGCGCGGAGTGCCCTTGACCGCCTCGACAAAAGTCGGCCAAATCCTCCGGTGGTTGGCGGCCGAAATCATTTATTAATCGCCGCAGCGACTAC
>CAZJOE010000371.1:0-2596 GCA_964547555.1 uncultured Elusimicrobia bacterium
ATCGAACCGGGAACCTTGTCCTTAAGAGGGACCTGCTCTGCCAGTTGAGCTAGCGGCCCAGAAATTTGGCTTCGCCAAATTTAGTTAATAGTTAATGGTTGTTAGTGAATAGGTAAAAAGGCTATTTGCCATGGACTATAAACTATTCCCTAATTTTGCCCACGGCAAAATTCTGGGGTGATCGACGGGACTTGAACCCGCAACCTCGAGATCCACAATCTCGCGCTCTAACCAGTTGAGCTACGACCACCAAAATAAAAAACAGGAAAGACACGGAGGTCTTGCCTGTTGGTTTGCTGCTGAAACCGGCGTGATGTTAGCAAATGGGATTGCTACTTGGCGGGGGTTTTTAAGAGGGTTAAGACCTCTTCGACGGCGGCATTATTAATGAGGAGAACTGCCTTTCGGCCTTCCGTTTGACCGAATCGTTGGCGTAAATCCGGCTCTCCTTTCTTAAACTTTTTCAATGATCCAACTTTGCCCACCACAGGGCCCGCCGCGGTTTCAACTGTGATTAATAAAAATGGTTTCTCAAAACCCGATTTTTGAATCGGATCCATTGTATCTTCAAATTGGGTCGCCTGGAGCGCGTCTAACTTGCCGAGAAATCCTTTCACCACGTTTGTATCAACTGGACTGGTTGAAGTGGCGCTTGTCCAAGTGTCGCTGGACCGCTTAAAAGAAACGCTTCCTTTCTCGCCTTTGATTTCAAATGCTGTGATGGCGTCTTGCTTAACTGGCATGAGTTTTTTAACCCGATATTCCTCAACGGGCCGGATCAGCACCCAATTGGGGAGGTTCGAAGCGATATAAACGGGATCTTGATTGGCGTAACGAAAATAGGACGTGCCGTAACTGATGGCTTGCTTGCCGACATAACCATCCAAAATAGGTTGATCGCTTCCACTCTTAAATACCTGGAGATGAGTGGCTTTACCGGAATCCAAATCGAAAGTAGAGTATTTGTCTTTCTTTTCAGAAATAACGGTTCCGAGCGTAAAACTATTCAAGGTTCCAACAAGCTGATCCATTATTTCTGGGTCCGCTGAATCTTCGAGAGGAGCTTTTACCCACCAGCTTTGTTCTTTTTTCTCCAAGGTAAGCGAACGGGAAGGCTCTTCAATAATGATCTTGGTGATGAGATTTTTCTCAGCCGGAAGAATCGGCGCGGATTCATCCAGGGGAGGCATTCTTTTGGACAAGAGAAAAACGGAGAGGACAGCCATCCCCACAAATAAAACGGCCATTAAAATAATTTTCTTCGGCATTGGGGTTACGTTCCTTGGTAGAAAACTTTAAGGTTGGCGATGCGCTTTTTATTCCAGGTCCAGATTAAAAGACCTGTCACAAGAGAGAAAAAGGGCAAGGCCAGAATCATTGCGTATTTGGCCAAGGCTCGTGCCACATCCGACACTTGCTTAAGCGGCCGCACCACAACGCCCTTCGCACGAATAGAAAGCAGCGCTTCATCCTGACTGGCCCAGTCCAGCAAATTGGCGAACAACGCATAGTTGGATTGCTTGAGCGGATAATCCGTGCGAACAAAACGTGAACAACCAAATATGATGACGCGCCCCGGATTCATGAACTCGGGATCGTCCGCTTTGAATCGCCCTTCCAATAGAAGCGCCACGTTAAAGGGACCCGCCACCGCGTCCTTCGGCATAAAATATTGTTGAAGCGGTGAGACATTCAAAGCAACCGCATCCAACCAGCTTTGTTTGGAGCTTTGACCAAGCGTCTTATACGTAATCCCTGCTAAAGGCTTATCAACAACCAAAGGAGAAACCAACGGCAAGCTGATACCGTCCAAGTTTTTAGTGGCAGGATGCGTACGGTCCAAATCGGTGATGAGTGGGAAATAAGGATAGTCCAGAATAAGTCCCATTCCCTGTGATGTTCGAACTTGAATTCGGTCCGCGCGAGGATCAACTACCAATGCGTTCCTGAAATCCACACCCCATCCTTTTAATAAATCATCCAAACCAGTTTGAATGGGATTGGGACGGAAGGTTTGAACTTGGAAATCATATTTATCAATCAAGAGGCCCAACACGCCCCCCTTTTCAACCCAAGCTTTGAGCCGGCCAATCACCGCCGGATCCAACGGTTCTTTAGGGCCAATGAGCCAAAGCGATTTCACATCCGCAGGAATATCCTGCATAAGACTAATATCAACGGTCTGATAAATCTGGCGAATGGGTTCCCCCAATTCCTTAAGGGACGGCGAATCCAGCGTTAAAGCTTTTCCATCCGTGATGAAACCCGCTTTGCCTTCGCTCGGCTTCACCATCTTTTTTATCCGCTGTGAAATTTCATATTCCAACCCGTCAGTATTTTGAATGAAGGAGATGGCTTCTCTTTTATCTCCATAGAGAAGAGAAAGACCCAAAAAGCTTTCCTGGATTTCTTGTTTGTCTTTCTTGATGACGTTTACTTGAACCGGGAAAACGCCTGCAGAAATCGCATCTTGCTTGGCCTTAGGCGACACGCTGGGATCTAAAATTTCAATTTTCATTTTCCCCTTCGAGGCGCGGCGATACTCGGCAAGCAAGTCTCGAATATATTTCTCGTTTAATTTGAACCGGGGCGGCAA
>CAZJOE010000372.1:0-2595 GCA_964547555.1 uncultured Elusimicrobia bacterium
AAATGACGCACCGCTGTTTCATCCAAAAACATAACGCCCGAGGATTCAGATGGCAACGGCTCCGGCGTTCGCAAGCTGAGCACAGCATCGGAGTGATCCCGTTCCAAATAATTTTTGATTCCCTGAACGACCTGATGGGTCATATTACTGGCGTTGACCGGCGCAGCCTCTGATCTCACTACAGTTTTTAGCTCAAGTTCTTCTAAGACGGTACGGGCTTCTTCGCCGATTAATAAAATCTCGCTGGGATTAAGCCGGGCCAACTGTCCTTTGAGCAGGTTCCAATGGAAATCTTTCTTTGCTTCTCCCACCCACTGCTGTCCGGTGGAAACGTCCGCTGCGGCCAATGCCCATGAACCGAAATTGTCGTGGATTGACCCCTGAACGGCCAGCGCCACGAGGAAATTATTCGCTTTGGAAGGAAGCAGTTCATCTTCAACCAAGGTCCCGGGCGTGATCACGCGGACCACTTCGCGCTTCACCATTCCTTTGGTTGATTTGGGATCTTCCATCTGTTCAGCCATGGCCACACTGATCCCGGCTTTCAAAAGTTTGGCGATATAACTGGACGCCGCGTGATGAGGAATCCCGCACATGGGAACCGCCTGCCGTTTTGTCAACGCCACTTCCAAAACAGGCGCCGCCCGCAGGGCATCCTCATAGAACATCTCGTAGAAATCCCCCAATCGGAAGAACAATACTTCATCCTTGTGTTTCGCCTTAATCCTGAGGTATTGCTGCATAAGCGGCGTGGGCTGATTGAGTGAAGTTTCCGAAGTGACGGACGTGCTCATTGCCACTCCTTAAATTTCTGCCGGTGTCGGTAGCTACGGACCCTATCTCGGACCTGCTCAAAGTGCGTCGCGCCAAAGAAAAGAATGTAATTAACAAGCGAGGTCAAAATAGCGGCGCGTTCGTTTATATATCCCACCGCAAATTGGTAAGCAAAAATAATCCAAGCAAACCCTGCCAGCCATTTAACTTTGACCGGAATGACAAAGAAAAGCATCAACTCAAAATTCGGGTGAAGCGCAGCAAACGCGAGGAAAATGGTGGTGTTTAAGTAAAAAGCCCCGTTGGACCCCCCAAAGAAAAATCCCGAAATCATGGTGCCAAGGGCCCCGAGCAAATAGAAGAGGGTGAAAGAAAAGCTTCCCCATTCATTTTCCAGCGCCGTCCCATATATATATAGGAGGTACATGAAAAAGAAAGCAAAAAGCGCGTTTTGAAGGGGCGTGACAAAAAGAAAGGTGATCAGTCGCCAATATTCCCCGTTGGCAACAGCGGCCGGGTCCAGCATCAATAAATGAGCCTGAGAGGGATTAACCAAACACCAAACGTAAAGGAGCGCCTGAGCGGAGACGATATAAATAGGAAGGTGGCCGACAGAAATAAAACCAATGGATCGTTCAAGACGAGTAAGTAAAGTCATATGAGGGTGCCGGGAGATTACTAAAGTTCAGCGAAGACGGGCGAGAGACTGCTTGATGCGGGCGTCGGTGGCAGGGTCTTGAGAAGAGACTCCTTTAAACCGGCGACGGTAATACTCGTCCACCAAAAATTCAGCTTCTTCGGTGGATTCACCAAGAGAACCTTTTACTTTTGATAAGAATTCGAGCAGCGTTTTTGATTCTGCTTTATGTCCGCCCTTCTTTTCCAATAACTTTACCAACCGGCTGTAAAACCAAATCTGGCCACGAACCTTCAATTTTTTCCTTAATAAAAGCAGTCCCCAAAAAATGGAAATAACACCAAACAAAATGAGCCCTCCCGTGAGGACCCCCACGGGAACCTGTTTTGTCGCCCGATCTTTTCCCCAGCTTGATAAAAATGTTCCTCCCACCAATCCGTTTAGACGGCCCCATAATTTGTCGAAACGAAACGTGACGCTGCGAGACTTGTCTTCCATGGCCCTAAAAAATTGGACTTGGCGATTCATGTCGTAACTTAAGATATACCGGTTCCAAGACAGATTTAAATAATCCGTGGTGTCTTTGATCCGCTGCGCCCAGGATTCCGCGTTTCTTTCTCCACCGAAAACCCGCGGCGTGGGATCCAAAGGAATCCATCCCACCCCTTCCACAAAAAATTCAACCCATGCATGCGCGTCACTCATCCTAACCACAAAATAATTTCCCCGCTTGTTCCATTCGTGAGCGTTAAAACCAGTGACCATCCGGGAAGGAATATTCAAGGTGCGCAGCATCACGCACAAGGCGGCCGCAAAATATTCGCAATTCCCTTTTTTCTCCTCAAAAAGAAATTTCTGCAAAACATTGGTTCCCCGGACCGACCGCAAATCCAGTGAATAAGAATAGTTGGACTGCAAATAATTTTCCAACCGCACCGCTTTTTCGGTCCGCGTGGAAGAGTTTTTGGTTAATTCTTTGGCCAGCCGTTTGATCGCCAAGGAATTAAAATCCGCGGGAAGAGCCAACAGATGCTGCTTGGCTTTTTCATCTTTGGGCACATAGGCAGGGCCAAAAGGTAAATGTTTTTTGCCATCCGTGGGGACCAATGAAATGGCCTGGTAGCGCATCCGCCAAGTGTCCCCGCGACCCCGTTCAGCAGACCCGTCTTCCCCCACCATTAAAT
>CAZJOE010000373.1:0-2595 GCA_964547555.1 uncultured Elusimicrobia bacterium
GGCTGGCCGCGGTCACCGCTGGAGCCGAACCCTGCGCCGCCTGAATTGTGGGGTGATTATCCCTTTGAGACAAGTAGTCGGTTTCCTTCACGCCTGAGAGGTTAGATTTTTTTAACAAGTCGTTCCCCTCAAGAAGGCTGCTCAGGCGCGCTGGGCAAAGCGGTGATTCGTGCCCTAGAGATCATTTCTTCGACCTTAGGGTTTGTATTGAACTCAGAAATCTCGATTTCAGGGTGTTCTCGAACAAACACTCGGAAAATTTCATCGGCGAAAGCCTGACCAATCGTTTCAACACCCCTAAAGTCGAACATAACGACCTTGAACCTATCGATACGGGCCAAGAGTCGTTTCGCTTGAGACCTGGAAACAAGGGCATCATCACCATATTGAGCCAAACGAACCGGAACTACCGTCTTATCGAAGCCAGAATCCACACTCGAAAAAGCATCAAAGACTTCGGTCGTGGTGCGAGCGGTATGATTATTCAGCTCCATCCAAACTGACGTTCCTGATTTAAATTGATCTCGCTCTAGAATCCAATTTCTCTGGTCGCCAAATTTATGAGTGAAATAGACGCTGCCGGAAAGGATGTCAAAGTCGTCAAACATTTTTGAGGAAAAGAAAATTCCTTCTCCGGAATGCCGCAGCGGATCGGTGGTGAACTTTCCCTTCGCAAGCTCAAGCACAGCATGCCTTTCGTCGAGAAGGTTTAATGCTGTCTGAATCTTCTTAAAAATTCCTATCCCGTTGTCACGAATCGCCAGCTCAGTTTTTGCGGCGGTTTTTTTTAGCTGCACTGTCACGATAGTTCCGTCGGAATGATCGATAACGTTGTTAAACATCTCGGTAAACCCATGCTGCCAGATGCCCAATACGTTATCTGGCATTTTTCCAAGAGAAGGTTTTATGTCCCTCGTCCAGATGTCACTTTCACTTAAAGTTTTCGTCAATTCGTAGCTCTTAGATGTTTCAGCTATCGGGCATAGCTTATAGCTCGATGTGCGGATTTTTTTCTCAGGCATGAGAATCCGCTCGCTAACAAGGTTCTGAAGATGTTTGTTAACGGCTTGTCTGCTTATTTTGAAATGAGCCGCAGCAACCCTCGATATATCGGCAGGATGCGCCTCAATCTTCTGGATGATGAACTGCCGTATTTCTTCGGTGCGGAGCCTAAGTCCGGTCATTGAATCCTCTGTCAACACGAATGAACGCTATAGTCAACCTAAAGGGCTTATCTTGTCAACCAACCCTCGCCATATTGTCAACCATAATAGGCTTAACTGTCAATCTAAATCTATATAATGATTGATTATCATATAGTATTGAGCAACATTAAGATTGGCGCAAAACTGATGACGGGCTCGGACCTTTCATTTCGGAAGGCGGGGCAGTTTTACGACCACAAGGCCGTGAATCACCAGAAGAAGGAGTATGTGCGGGGGAACGTCTACACGAATACGATCGAGGGTTTTTGGTCGCAGTTGAAGCGGTCAGTCAGCGGGACTCACCACTTCGTTTCGCGGAAGCATTTGCAGGGTTACGTCGACGAGTTCGCTTGGCGCTATAACGGCCGCTTTTCTTCGGTCCCGCTTTTCGAGCTTTTGATGCGCTCGATGGCGGTGTAATCGCGCGATTAAGTAAGTCGAAGAAATCTTTCTTTCCTGTTTCCATCGTTCCTACGTGCCTTCGTATTCTCTAAGACTGTCCGCATCAATTCCCGCCTGAAGCCAGTCCGGCCTCGCACGTTTTCTTATCCCTCTGAGACGTTCAACGTCCTCTTTTAAATATTGCCGGAACTCTCCCCACATGACCGCCGTCGGCGGCATTTTCGGGTTCTCAAACTCTTCTACGTCGGCACTATCCACCTTCTTAAGAGCATATCGAAACGCTCCGCTGATTTCACTTCTCCATTGGGAGTATCGGTTCTTAAACGGCTGCAGGTCGCTGTCATCAATACTTCCATCTGGATGTTTCAAAGTTGGCTTGTCGGGCAGCTTGCTCTTTATCAACGCTTCCGCTTCTTTGATTTTTCTTTTCAGGAAGATCCTGAATCGGGATATCGTCGAATGGAATGAATGAGCATCCATGCCAAGACGAAAACTGAAATAAGAAAGACCCAAAACGATAATTACCGTAAACACTAGACTGCGCTTATCTGGTGGGATAAAACCGAGTACGAAGTTGCTGAACAGCTCGCCCGACAGCTGATCGCCGGCCCACACGACAAGAAAGATAACCGTGCCGGTAATGGATTTGGCTGCGGCGTGAACGAAGTCCATTTAGGTACTTGTTCCGATGGGATAGACGCCAATTGTGGACATTGTGGATAACCTTGTGGACAGACTGGCCCGTTGATATAAAAATCTCGGTTTGATGCCAACATCACTTCATCCTGCCGCTTCCGCTCGGCGCCGGGGCGCCAACTGGGCCCTGGCCATCGGCTACGTGGCGTTCATCTATGCCACGCTGGGCATCGTGCCGGCGCCGCTGGCCTACCTGCGCGCCCATGGCGTTCTGCGCCTGACGCTCGGAACCTTGTTCCTCTTGTGCTGGGCCGGCCTCTTCGCACGGCTCGCCTCAAGAAGCCGGGCCGCG
>CAZJOE010000374.1:0-2594 GCA_964547555.1 uncultured Elusimicrobia bacterium
CATCATCGGGCTGGGGCTGATCGGCGGTTCATTGGGAATGGCGCTTCGGCGCGTTTCTAGGCGCGGTCGCCGCCTGTTTGTCGTTCATGGGTGCGATCGCTCGATCTCTCAATTGCGCTTGGCCAAGAAAAAAGGCGCGGCGGACCATGTGTCTGTTTCTTTAAACCAATCCGTTTCTCAAGCGGATATTGTTATCTTGGCGATCCCCGTTCAGCTTATGCCCGGCTTGGTGAGGAAAATAATTTCTTCCCTTAAGAAAGGCGCGGTTTTGACCGATGTGGGAAGCGTTCAGCAAAAGATCGGAAGTGAAATCAGGCAAGTTCTTCAGAAGCGCGCAGATGTAAAGTTCGTCGGTGCGCATCCCTTGGCCGGATCGGAAAAATCGGGAATCGCAAATGCCTCGGCCGATTTATTTAGAGGTTCTTTTACCGTGGTCACGACCGATAAGGCCCATAAAACTGCCGTAAAAAAAGTTTCAAGTGTGTGGAAATCGGTGGGGGCCCGGATTCTTTTCTTAACCTCTTCCCAGCATGATCAAATCCTGGGGCTCACCAGTCATCTACCGCATTTAATTTCGTTCGCCCTATTTTCGCAGGCCCATAAAACGGCGCAAAGAAATAAAGCGCTGCCTCGTTTTGCCGCCGGTTCTTTTCGCGATTTGACCCGTGTGGCCGCTTCCGATCCCGATGTCTGGGCGGGCATCTTCTCAACCAACCGCAGCGAACTTAAAAAATCTTGGAAATCATTTCAGTCGGAAGTAAATGGCTTGCTTCAATCTTCCGGCCCCCGCCTTAAAAAGTCTCTCGCCTCACTTTCTGCCGCCAAGCTCCGATGGAAATAAAACTCAGCAAGGCCCAGCGCTTTCAAGGGCGGGTTCGCGTTCCTTCCGATAAATCTCTCACCCATCGCGCGGTCCTTTTTAGTTCGCTCGCCAAGGGCGTCTCCACGATTGAAAATCCCTTGGCCGCGGCGGATTGTCTTTCTACCTTAAGTTGTGTCGAGCAATTGGGGTGTGGCGTGGAAAAAAAGGGAAACATTTGGAAAGTCCAAGGCCCTGGCCTCTGGGGATATAAAAAACCCTCTGGTCATCTCGATTGTGGGAATTCCGGGACGACCATGCGACTTCTTTCGGGAATTTTAGCCGCGCAAGATTTCACTTCGGTTATGAAAGGGGACGCCTCACTCTCCAGTCGTCCGATGGACAGGGTCTCTGTTCCTTTAACGGCGATGGGGGCTAAATTCGATATGAAAGACGGAAAGTACGCGCCTTTTAAAATAACCGGAACAAAAAAAATAAAACCGATCCAATGGGTCAATCCTGTGGCCAGCGCTCAAGTTAAATCGGCTGTACTTCTGGCGGGGCTGCACGCGGCGGGGGAAACTTCTTTTACCGAGCCGTCCTTGTCTCGAGATCACACGGAACGGATGCTTGAATCCTGTGGAGTTTCCGTTAAAAGAGAAGTAACAAAATATTCAGTGACAGGTCCCGCATCTTTGGCTCCTCATGATTGGGTCATCCCCGGAGATTTTTCCAGCGCCGCTTTTTTCATTGTCGCGGCGCTTCTCACTGGAGATTCTGATGTTGTGCTGGAATCCGTCAATATGAATCCAACTCGCGTGGGACTTTTAAAAGTTTTAGAAAGTATGGGCGCACAATTTAAAGTAACGCCTTTAACCACAGAAGGCGAGCCGATGGCGAATATTTCCGTGAGAGGACGCCAACATCTGACCTCAGGAAAAGTGGATCAAACCACCGCCCCTCATTTAATTGATGAGATTCCCATCCTCGCTGTCGCCGCGACTCAAGCGATGGGGACAACCATCATTCGAGGCGTGGAAGAGTTGCGCGTCAAAGAAACGGACCGGCTAAAAGCCATGACCCAAAATTTAACTGCGATGGGCGCCAAAATCAAAGAAGAACCGGCGGGACTTGTGATTGAAGGTCCCACGCGGCTTCACGGAGCGGTGGTGGGGTCCTTTGAGGATCATCGCATCGCGATGTCGATGGCGGTCGCGGCGTTGATAGCGGAAGGTGAAACTGTGATTAAAGGCGCGGATTGCGTGAATATTTCTTTCCCGACGTTCTGGGAGATTTTGAACCGCCTCACCCATCAATGAAAAAGATGTCAGGTCTGTATTACTTCAGTAAATTTGTGTGCTGGCTTTTTTACAAAATCGGTTGGGGCTTGACCGGTTATGGAATGGAAAATATCCCCAAAGAAGGCCCCGTTATCCTGGCCTCAAATCACCGTTCTTATGCCGACCCTCCTCTTATTGGGTCTGTTATCCCCAGAGCCTCCCACTTCTTGGCTAAGAAAGAACTCTTTAATTTTAAGCCCTTTGGTTGGTTTATTACTCAACTGAATGCCCATCCCCTCAATCGCGCTTCAGGTATTGCCGCGCTGCGGGCCGCGCAAGAGATATTAGACGACAATGGAGTTGTGATCCTGTTTCCGGAAGGGCGCCGCAGCCCAACCGACCAGCTTCTACCGCCCAAACCTGGTGTTGGCATGCTGGCGCTTAAGGCGGGGGTGCCGGTGGTCCCTGCTTATATCCATAATTCAGGTCATTTAATGAAACTGAAGCGAGTTTCC
>CAZJOE010000375.1:0-2586 GCA_964547555.1 uncultured Elusimicrobia bacterium
GGAGAAAGGTACCCAAAAGCGGCGAAACCGATTCCAATAAGACTTAATGTCATACCCAAAATGGCGCATTGCAAAGCAATCGCGCGCATGCGGCTACTGATGTGAATGAACTCGTCTATTTTACTTAGAGAGTTATCAAGAATCACAACGCCGCCTGCTTCCGACGTGATGTTGCTGTTTTGGCCCATGGCGATTCCCACCGTCGCCACTAAAAGAGCAGGCGCATCGTTGATGCCGTCTCCAATGAAAGCGGTTTTCGCTTGTTTCACTGCTTCCTGAACAAACGTCAATTTCTCCTCAGGGCTTTGGCCTGCGTAGACCTCTCCGATTCCCACTTTGCCGGCCAAATACCTCACTTCGGATTCACGGTCTCCGGAAAGAATAATGGTCCGGTCCACTTTGTGGCTCGGCCCCAAATGGCGGATGAAGGAAAAGGCGTCGGTTCTAATTTCATCGCGGAAGCGGTAAGCGGCGGCAAGTTTCCCGTCAATCACCACAAAGCATTCCAGCCCCCCTTCTTCTTGAGACATTTTGGAAATAACTTCGGAGGGGCCAAGGGAGCCAATATTTTTCCGTCCTAAAATTTTAACCGTGTTGTTTTTTATTCTCCCGGAAAGTCCAGCGCCCGGTTTCTCACTGATATCTGTCACTTCCACAAAGGCCAATCCTTTTTCCTCCGCGGCGGAAAGAATGGCCAGAGCCAGAGGATGACGCGAATATCGTTCGATACTGGCGGCCAGGGCCAAAACTTCTTCTTCCTTAAACTGAGGATCCACAATTTGATCGGTCAATTTGGGTTGACCATAGGTGAGCGTTCCGGTTTTGTCGAAAATAATGGTCCGACAGAGTTGAATTTGTTCAAGGGCGACGGGACGCCGCACGATGATGCCGCGGCGGGCGCAAAGAGAAATGGAGCTGATCACGACAATCGGAATCGCCAAGATGAGGGGACATGGCGTGGCAATGACGAGCACCGCTAAAAATCGTTCCGGGTTTTGCGTAACGACCCATGTGACAATGGAAATCAAAAGCGCGACGGGGGCAAAATACGCGCCCAACTGATCGCCCAAACGGCGAAGTTGAGGTGGATCTTGCTCGGCGGTTTTGACCACTTCCATGATTTTGGCGTAACGGGATTCGGAAGCGGACTTTGTCACTTGAATGGTCAAAGCAGCCGCTCCGTTCACGGCGCCCGAAATCACATTAGAACCAGGCGCCTTGGCCATATGAAAGGGCTCGCCCGTTAAAAAAGACTCATCCATCGTGCTATGTCCGGCAATGACAACACCATCAACCGGCGTGATTTCATGAGGGAGGATCACCAACGTTTGTCCGACCGTAATTTCTTCAATCTTGACGTCCTCAAGTTCAGCCCCTCGCTTCAGGTGGGCCAGTCGAGGCGTGCGCTTGGCCAGCGCTCGAAGAACCGAAGAAGCCTTATCGATAGCAAATGTTTCCAGAAGTTCTCCCCCAGAAAGCATCAACACAATAATGCTCCCGGCCAAATATTGCTTGAGGAAAAGCGAGGTAATGATGGCCAAGCCCGCCAGGAAATCGGCGCCCAAATCGCGGTGGGCCAACCTGACAACGATCTCTGAGATTAAAATAGGAGAGGCAAGAACAAGGACGACAAGAAGCGGCGCGTTAACTAGGCTTAAAGGGGAGTTAAGCAGAAAACGAAAAACAAGATGAAGAGTGATGCCGAGGAGTGAAACGGCAACGAGAATGTGCCGTCTAAACCCCCATAATTTTGCCATGGGGGTAAATTATCAAATTTGGCTTAATCTTTTTTCTTTAACCGGTCTGAAATGGCAACCGCGAGAAGCCAAATTCCCATTCCGATCACCGAAATAAAAGAAAACCATTTTCCGTACATGCCGTCCGGCGCATAAGGTTCGGTTACTTCGTGCCAGTGGTCACTCTGAGGAAGAACGCCGGCTTCACATAGTTCATGGAAGGCGGTTAAAAGGGTCTGAGCAAGAAAAATTAAAAGAAACACGCCCGTAACCTGGAAAAACAATCGAATATTGATAAGTCGGCTATAACGGGTCCAAAGCCAAGATAAGAGAATAGCGGCGCCCAAACCGATAAACGATCCCAAGATGAAACGGCCGTTTTTGACTTGAAAAAGCATGAGGGCGGTTTCCATGCCTTCTCGGGTGATCATGAAAACAGTGAACAAATAAACCGCTGAAATGGATCTCCAATTGGCTTCATGCGAAGTGGCGACACTCAACTTCCCTTCCATTTGAGCTTTAAAGGCAGGACCGACGCGCCACATATGGATCACAAGAGAGGCCACCGCAACAGCGGCCACAACGCCCAAAACTCCCTCCCAGAGGGCTTGATTGGCGACGGATTGTAGAACGACTCCCATGGCCAGGCTGATCAAGACGGCCGAAACAATGCCGGCATAAACAACAGGGATTAAATTGATCCGTTGGGTCTTGCGCAAATACGCGAAAATGACGGCCACGATAAGAAACGATTCCAGCCCTTCTCTGGCGACGATAATAAATGCCTGTAACACGGGATTTCCCCTCCTAAAATTGAGTCGCTATTGTTCTAGTTTTAAGGGTTCCTTGT
>CAZJOE010000376.1:0-2580 GCA_964547555.1 uncultured Elusimicrobia bacterium
GGCATTCTTCTTACGGCGGGCTTGGTGATGGGTGTTATGTTTCCTTCGGTGTTGGCTTTCCTTTACCATTACGCTGACCCCAGCGCGTACCTTCCCCTCGATTTCTTAAAGACGGCTCATGGTAATTTAGCAGGCCATGGCGGCGGGTTGGCCCTCTTTGGTGAGACGCTTACTTATACTCGTCTTTTTATTATCCCCATTGGTATCGAATTGGTTTATCGGTTTTTGTTCAGTGTGACCGCGGCTGTCTACGAAAAATCAACCGGTCGCGCGATTAACAACAGCAAGGGGCAAGTCCTGCTGCATTTCTTTTCAGGAGGGACGGCCGTTCGGGAAGCGTTTATGTCGCGGTTCCAAGATATTCCGGGATTGCTCTCCAATCCGCAGGGCGCCGCCGAAGAAAATTTCAAAGCCTGGTTTGAAACCGCGAGCCTTGGAGAGTTGCGCCGGGCTTATACCGACTTAGACGAAGCGAACCGTCAATCGGTGGTTCCAACGATTGGGAAGGCCTATCACGTGACGACCCTCGGCGTCCTTAAAGACTTGGCTTTCAATCGAAATATTTCAAAGAAGCAGTTGATGAAAGACGTTTTCAATTATTTGTTCATCCCAACCCCTTCCTCTCATGAGAAAACATTCGCGTCCGTATTTATCGGTATTCTCTCCCCGCTCCATTTGGCGCAGTTCTTAATTCAATTTTTCTTCTCCGGTTACATCGCACAGCTTCGCTACAACACCAGCGGTCAGTTCAGCGATCATTTGGGATACATTAAAGTCGGACCCCAAGGAGCGGAAAAAGTTGTCCGCGACGCCTCTCGCGCCAAAGGAATCATCTTGAGTGTGGCCCGCCAATCAGTGGGCAGGCCGATGAATCCGGTGGCGTATCAATTTTGGATGTTGGCCCGCTCCGTCATTTTCCTGGTGGGATATGTGGTGTATGTTCTTAAACGTCTTCCCATGCTTTTCATTTCTCATTTGGGCGGAATTGTCATCGGAGCCATGTTCAGTCAGGCCGTGTTGGAAAAATTTGTTGTTTCTTCGGTTCATCCGGTTGCAACGGCTTTCTTCCACAGTCACACAGGCATCCTGAAATATTTCGGCCTCGCGGCCATGAAGTTGAGCGAAACAAGCTGGGCCGGTTTTGCCAGCGCCTTCTTTAGTGCGCTGGGACTTCAGCTTCCTCGCCCCCTTATCGCCTTGGCCAAGACGGGACGATTGGTCTTGTCCCCAACACAACAAGCGTTGATCAATAAAATGGTCGGACCCGCGGGAACGGAAGCCTGGAAAAAATCTGCCGCCGAGATGAATATTTTGCCGAGGAGTTTTGACTCAGACGCGTTGCTCGAATTTATTCAGGCCTCCCCTTCTGAGATAAAAGCCCAAATTTCCGCCATTGAAGATTTGCCCAAGCGTCTTTTTCTTCAATCTTTGTTTGATCAACGCCCGGTTCTTCTTTCTTATGTTGCGGCCTTGGTTCAAGTAGCGCAGGAGCAAAATAAGAAATATTGGTTCCGGCCCCACATCACAATTTTTACCACGGCTGAAACCGCCCTCCTTGAATCCGCCATGACGGAAGCGACATCCCAATTAAGTTTGAGCGGTTTTGAGAAGAGAACAGCCGCCATTCGCAAAGAGTTATTTAATGTCTGGACCAATCGTTCCTTCTGGCAAGCCGGCCGAGGCGAGATTTTAAGTAAAAAATTTCTGGTTAATTACACGGATTCAGTGTTTGGCATTCTCACCCTGACCGCTGAAATCGCCATGGTGGCTCAAGTCGCGGAAGATGCCGGCGGCCGCTCCGCCAAAGACATGGTCATGGTGTTTGAAGAAAGTGGTATGAATGTCACCCACGAATGGGCGGCGGCCGGAAAAGCAATTATTTCCGGCGCTGATCATGCCGCTCCTGTAGATTCGGCTTCGGTGCAAAGCCTTCTCGCGAAAAATCCTTTGTTGCCATTGGTTCCGGTGAATAACCTCCCCGATTCCGGAAAGACTTCTTCTCGTGTTCAACTTCCCGCAGACATGGCAGACAGAGTGGCCATTGTAAATCAAGTAGTCGCACAGGTTCGCAGCCAACAGCCTGTCACGGGCGAACAATTGATGTTGTTTCGAGAAATTTTGAAGGCCCAAGATGATTCTCGAAACAAATCGGAGAGCGCGGATATATTGTTCGCCTCGGTATCGCAAACCAACGCTTGGTTGCCCAAGGCGAATATTGAATTGGCCCACCTCTATTATTTCCAAAAAGAACTCGGCGATAAGATGGCCAAAGCCAAACCCACGCCGCCGCCGGCTTCTTTTCTGTTCACGGAACTTCCTTCACGGCTTTTCCCCAATCTTCTTCCCTCTGGGATCATGCCGCCGGCCAAAGAAAATGAACAAAAATCGCCTTTTTCCCTTACCGAATCCCAATCCAGAGTCTGGTCCGTTGCGGCGGGTTTTCCGGCGGCCGCGTTAACTCCATCAAGAGCGGTTGATTGGGAAGCGCAAATGCGTCTGGCCCTTTTTGCTCCTGTCAGCCCGGATTATAAGTTTGAAGTGAATACGCTCGGCCTGAAAAAATATGAATGGGGCCAGGGC
>CAZJOE010000377.1:0-2571 GCA_964547555.1 uncultured Elusimicrobia bacterium
ACAGAAGGCCAGCGAGAATCACCAAGGGTAGAATTTTATTGAAACGTTTATGAATTTCCCAAGAAAGGAAAAGTGAGATTCCAATTACTATTCCCCATCCAAGCACAGGACCATTCAATCCGAAAATTATTACCGAACTAAATAACGTACTGATTAAGGTAACAAACCAAGGGGATTGGAAACGAAGAGATCCTTTCTCAGTCTTTTTGGGTGAACTGGGCATGATCTCTGGATTCGACAAGGCAATGGTGGTATTGGCTCCTTCCACAACAAGATGGAAGACGGTTACCCTCAATCCGCTTGTTTTCCTTCGAGTTCCCGCTTCTTGAATTGCTCGTTTGATTTCGGATGATGGCACAGTGACGCGAAGGATCGCTTGTCCCTTCGGATCAATATAGGAGTGTACGGTTGCCAGCGTGTTTGTTTCAGGAGCGCCATAAAGAATTTTATTAAGACCTGGTTGGCTCTCTGAACTCAATGTGTATTCCAAGGACCCTTGCGTAACAAAAGGTTTGTCATCGCTTCCGAATCCCAGAACAAAGAGGACGGGCTTCGTGACCAATTGATCGGAATTAACGAAAAGAGTCAAACCGTTTTCTATTAGCAATTGTGAATCATTGGTGGTTAAGGATCCGATGACATCAGACGTGTTCGGATACATAAATGGCGTGCTATCTTTATAACTTCTAGTGAAAGACCAGTTGGATAAGTCGATCGGATTTCCTGTGGGCGCTTCGTCATTGTCTGACGGCGCCACGATTGCTTCGAAATTAGGGTGGAACGACTGAACGTTCACGAAATTGACCTCAAAACCCTGAGGTCGTTCGAACACCACATAGATACTTGAAGGAATCGCCGACAGCGTGAAGTGTTTGTGATCTGACTGAGCATCCAATGACCATTCTTGGCTTGTTGGTTTTTGATGGCCCCTAAAATAAAGGGATGGTGTCTCTATTGATCCGTCAGCTCGCTTTTGCGGTTTGCCCTCGACACGAATCACAGTATTAGTGAAGGTGTGAAATGGATAGGGCTTAATGTTGAAGATCATATACCGACTCTTTGAGAATTCGTCCGTCTGATCTTTTGTTAATTCGACAGTTCGACGATAGGCGGTTCCACCTAACATTTGTGCTGTGGTTGGTGCTTTAGCCTTAAGATCAGCTATTGGTTTTGTCTTATGAGAAAACTTTATGTCCAAGAAGGTAAATAAAGAGGCTAGGGCGAGGCTTGAAATGAGAAGTAGGGCAGTCACCCATATAAACGTTTTCTTTTCGAGGGATGGATTATTTAGATTTTCATGAAGTTGTTTCTTCATGACCACAGTGTATCCAACCGCTACGATAAGCCCTAAAAGACCTCCAAATACTCCAGCAACAAGTTTTGGATCTGCAGTAGACAAGAATGTCAAGAAAGCGCTGATGGCAACACTGCCAATCAGAAGAATTCCTGTCGTTTGAACAAATCTCTTTTTTTCCATATTCAGATCATTCAAATTTTTATGAAGCAGCTTTTTCATCGCGTAGACGTAGGCGATTGCTAAGGTAAGCCCCACAAGACCACCCAAGATTTCGCCACCAGAAATGGGGAAAATTGCGGCTACGAGAGTGGAAATAAAAGAAGCAGAATCCACACCTGCGACCATCAGTAAAGATAACCCCGTCACAAACCAAGGAGATTGGAAACGAAGCGAGGAACGTGACTCAAGAGCGGCGTTGCGTTGAGTCGGCGAAACGGAAGCTGTTGTTTTCCTAATTATTTCAATGCGTTTTAAAACGGCTTTTCTGTAAGGGCTTTGCTGCTGTTTGGTTGCCTGATCGATAATTGGCCCTTTCGCATCACGGCTTCCTGAGGCTGCAGAACCATGAATAATCTTTTTTAATTGCTGTTTACTGACGGGAAATAGATTAATCGGAACATCCACCACTTCCTCGTCGCCCTTCTTGAGCACGCGGAGAGGGTTTGGAGTCATTCCATACATAGGTGCTTGCTGTGGGTTTTGACCTTCAGGAACAATTCGGGGATGAACCCAGGATCCTAAGGCTCCCTTTTCAAAAACGAACCGAACCGATATGGCCTCCGAAAAATCCATACTTCCATCAACCCACATCGCAAACCCTTGGCCATCTTCATACCGTTCACCCGTACTGTTTCCAAAAAGTGCCACTTCCGTTCCTTGCATTCCTGTTGCAGGCTGACCTGGATTGGCTGCGGCTGGCGGCTGGGCAGGGACAGCGGGTTTGTCCGCCGGCTTTTCCGGCGCTGGTTGTGTTCCAGTGGGCTCAACACCTTTTGATGTAAAAATCACAGTCTTACCAAGCCGCATATTCCCCGCATTCTTGCGGTGCCCAGGCATCCTGCCGCCGGGCCGCTTCGTATCAAGCAGGCGGGAAAGCGGTTCACTTTCGCGTGCGGCTGCGTTACGATAGTTGCGGCCCGCCGGATACATTCAGGCTTCCTCCCAGGGCCGCCATGAGGGAATCCATGTCCAACAGTCTACGTTCCTCCGTTTTAGTCCTCATTACGGCGGCCATCGTCGCCCTGGCAGGTTGCCAGCGGCAGGCCGCTCCTGTC
>CAZJOE010000378.1:0-2559 GCA_964547555.1 uncultured Elusimicrobia bacterium
TTTCCGCGTTTTTGTTCGAACATGAGCCCGTCGGCTTCGCGCAAAATCTCTTCAGGGGTGGAGCGCTTACAAGAGGACAAGTCGACAAGGGGTCAGATCTCCAGTATTCAGTTTGAAAATTTTTCCAGAGCGCGCGATGTTGCGCGTGGTTCAAGGTCGCGTCGACCGGTTCATACTTGAATCCGTCGATATCAACCGCCTCGGGAAATAAATAACATCTTTCGGTGGCCTTTTTAAATCGGTATGCTTCAGCCGATGCCAAAAAGAAAATAATGTTCCACAGTAAAAGAGTTATATGTTCGGAATGAATTTTTACGCCGCCAGTGCCCTTTTTGTCTGCTTGACCTCGTTTGCCAGCGGCCTCATGGTGTTTTTAAAAAATCCCCATGGAAAAAAGAACCGCATATTCCAGTTGTTTGCCATCGGGGCTTTCTTTTGGTCGTTTTTTTATATTTTTTGGCAAATGAGCGACACCCCGGAAAAAGCGCTTTTCTTTATCCGCCTTTCCATCGCTTCCGCTGTTTGGATCCCCGCCACCCATTTTCACGCCATCCTAGAAATTCTCGAGGCCAACACGCCGCGTCGTATCCTGTTTAGGAATTTTTTCTATGCCGTCACCATTATCATTTTTATATTTACTCCCACTCAATATTTTATACCGCGGGTTGAACAGAAATTAGACTTCCCTTTCTGGCCGGTCCCTGGTTTTTTTATTCATCTTCATTTCATTAATTTGCTGATTCCGTCCATGTGGACGCTTTATTTGATTTGGGAGAAAAAATCACAAGTTTCTGCGCTTCAAAGAAACAAAATGAAATGGATCATGGTGGGGTTTTTGGTGGGATATTCAGGAGGCTTATCCAATAATTTCCTTTGGTACGACATTCCCATAAAACCGTACATCTCGTTTCTTTCCTCGATGGCCCTCATCATGACAGCCAGCAGTTATTTCCGGCTGGCCATCGTCGATTTGAATTTTCTTCTCAAGAAATTATTTATTTTTTCCCTTTCTCTTTTGGTGTCTTCTATTTTGCCTCTTCTTCTATATCAACTTCCGTTTATGAAATTAAGCCCGGTTTGGATGATCCTCTTCTCCATTGCCATCGGTTCTGTTTTATTTCCTGTCATAAACAAATGGGTGGATCGCTTGATTCGGCGATATGTGTTTCGTGATCAATTCACGAAAACATCTCTTCAAAGCAACAGCGAAAAGATTAAAGAGTCGACGTATACCTATAACGATTTGGCGATCAACACGGTTAATTTGGTCATGAACACATTTCTCGTGGAAAACGCGGCCGTCTATTTCTTCGATATAAAAAGGCGCGAATTTTATCTCTGTTACCAAAAAGGTATGAAGAGCAAATTGGCGAAAGATCTTCGATTTAACCGGGGCGCCCTGACCATTCCCTTCGCTGATCCTTTGGTCACGTATTTGGAGAAAAATAAAAAGATGGTCCAATTCGAAGAACTTTTCAATGAGCGGGAAATCCCCGAATTGCAGCCGTTGGTTCAAGAGATGAAAAATTTAGAGGCGGAAATATGCGCTCCCTTTATTTTTGGGGAACGCCTGCGAGGTTTTTTGGTCATAGGGAAGAAGAGAGACAACACCCTTTACAACGAAGACGAACTGGAAATTCTTTTGTCTTTCGCCGGCATGGGAACTGAAATTATGCGGACCATCATGGGAGTTGAAACGGAATTGAATCATGTGGCGCTTTACTCTCATGACATGAACCACAACATCCGCTCCTTGACGCAAACCATTCAGTTTCTTCAGTCTCCGCTAATCAAACAGCAGCCTCCAGAAAAAGTTGAAAAACTTCTCAAGCAAGCCGAGGCGGTTGCAGGAAACCTTTATGCGTCATTTCAATCCAACCAGGATCGGTCGGCCTTGATCATGAAAACGATTCGGGGGGAATATGAAAAAAGCCCTATGAACATCGCAAAAGTTTTACAAACTTCATCTGAGAAATTTATTTTAATGGGTGAAAAATCGGGCGGCCGAATAAAAACCTCGATTGAGCCTTCTCCACAAGAAATTTTGGGAAATGAAACCGACTTGGCCAGGGTATTCGACAATATTATTGTCAACGCGTTCCGGTATTTGCCCGAAACCAACGGCCTTCTTGAGATAAGCGGAAAGAATGGAAAAGAAGGCTACGAAATTTCAATCAGAGACAATGGAGAAGGCATTCCTCCGGAGGACCTGGAAAAAATTTGGATTTTGGGGTGGCAAGGAATTGAAAGCAACAAGGGCTCATCCGGTTTTGGTTTGGGAATCGGCAAACAAATCATTCAGGTCCACGGTGGTACGATCAACGCCACAAGCCAAGGCAAAGGCACCGGAGTCGAATTTAAAATTTTCTTGCCGTATAAGGAGGAATCATGAGCACCGATCAGTTTTCATACTCCTCTCCTCAGGAAACTGCCGACGGAATGAACGGAAACGGTATTTTTTATTTTCTTTCTGCGATTTCTTGTTCGGTTTCGGGCGCAGTTGGAATCGGGTCGCCCGCCGCGGCATTGTGGCCCGGGGGAAGCCCGCGTTTCTTTCCG
>CAZJOE010000379.1:0-2556 GCA_964547555.1 uncultured Elusimicrobia bacterium
CTGTCATATTGTCTGAACTCAGCGGCACGCCGCCGCCGGTTGAGATAACACAGGAATCGGAAAGAGCGATCAACTGAACCGCTTTGCTTTCCACTTCTCGGAAAGCCGGTTCTCCCTGCGTACGAATAATTTCTCCGACAGATTTCCCCACTTGTTTTTCAACCAATTGATCGGTGTCAAAAAAAGGCCATCCCAATTTTTTCGCGAGCGCCCGGCCCGTTGAGGATTTACCGGAACACATAAATCCAATGAGGACAATCTTCACGCCAATGCCTCTCGCATCAACTAGTAAGACCGGAGCTGATCAAGATAGCCGTTGTAATTCCTGCGAATTTCGTCCAAAGAATCTCCACCGAATTTATTCACGAAGGCCTGGGCCAAGGTAATGGCTGTCACAGCTTCCGCAATAATGGCCGCAGAAGCGACCGGCGCCACGTCGGACCGAACAATTTCAGCCCGCATTTCTTCTTTGGTTTTAATGTTGACCGAGTGCAGAGGTTTACGAAGACTGGCCAAAGGTTTGATCACCGCACGAATCAAAATCGGCTCTCCATTGGTCATGCCGCCTTCAATACCGCCGGCATTATTGGTCTTCCTGTAAAAACTCTTCTGATCGGAATAAAAAAGTTCGTCATGCGCTTCCGATCCTTTGCAGCTTCCCAATTCGAAACCCCGACCGATCTCCACACCCTTATGAGCTTGGATCGACATGATGGATTGAGCGATCAGCGCGTCCAGTTTAAGGTCCCATTGAATGTAAGATCCGAGGCCGACGGGACAACCAATCGCCATCACTTCATAAATGCCGCCCAATGTGTCGCCTTGTTTTTTTGCTTGTTGGATGGCCTCCATCATTTTCTTGGTGCCCTCTTTATCGGGGCATTGCACCGGAGATTCGCGCGCAAGCTGGTTGAGTTCCGACGGTTGGACTTTGGGCAATTTGGCTTTCACCCCGCCGATTTCAACAACCCAAGAATAAATGTGGATGTCAAAAAGCGAGAGAAATTTTCTGCAAATAGAACCGACGGCCGTTCGCACGGCTGTTTCACGAGCGCTGGCTCTCTCCAAAATATCACGGGTGTCTTTTCGGTTGAATTTAAGAACGCCCGCCAAATCGGCGTGGCCGGGGCGGGGCCTTACCAAAGCGAATTTTTCATCACGGTCCACCGCTTGGAGCGACATGATCTTCTGCCAGTTCTCCCAATCTTTATTTTGGACCGTGAGCGTGATGGGCGATCCCAATGTTTCTCCAAACCGGATCCCCGAAATAAATTGCACCGCGTCTTTCTCGATATATTGCTGCCGTTCACCGCGGCCGAAGGTGTGTTGGCGGCGGGTCAGTTCAACGTTGACCTCTTCTTCCGTGATGGGAATCCCGGCAGGAAGCCCCTCGAGAATGGCCGTTAAGAAACGACCATGAGATTCTCCTGCTGTTAAATATCGAATGGCCATAAAAAATTAAACCCCTTTTAGTGATTGAGACAAAGCGTGCCGCATCCCATCGATCGGGGCCGGCGATCCCGTCCAGATTTCGAATGAACGCGCGCCCTGATAAACAAGCATTCCCAGTCCGTCCGACGTTTTGGCCCCGGCTTTTTTAGCTTCGGCGAGGAAGGCGGTTTCCCGATTATAAATGACATCGAAGACCAAATGATCGGAATTAAATGGAATCCCGTCCACGGGAAGTCCGTCCTGGGGCTTGAGGCCCACCGAAGTCGCGTTCACGACAATCTGCGCTTCCTGGGCCGCTTTCGTGAGATCGGAAGAATTTCTCACCGGAACGATCCGGTCGTCGTTTAATTTTTGACAAACTTCATCCAACGTTTTTTGATTGCGGTTCCAAAGATAAACTTTGGAAGCCCGCATATCCAAAAGCGCCAACGAAATGACGCGCCCCGTTCCACCCGCGCCCAAAACCAAACCTGTTTTCCCTTCCGACTCAAAATCCATATCTCGAGAGATCGTTCGTTTAAATCCTTCGACGTCGGTGTTATGCCCCACCAGCTGCTTTCCAGAAATGGCCAATGTATTGGCCGATCCTATTTTTTGAACGAAGGAAGATAAAACATCCGTCAGTTTGCACACGGTTACCTTATGAGGCACGGTGATGTGCACGCATCGCATCTGGTGTTCCTTCATGAGGGAAATGGCCTCTTCAAGCTCCTCGCTTTTTACCAAAAACGGATGGTAGGTGGAGGTCGGCATTTCCCGGTCGCGAAAGGCTCCCTCCCAAATTTTAAAAGCGGCATTTTGCATGACAGGCGAAAGAGAGTGCTCAATGGGGTCCCCAAAAATTCCCACGTCTCCCGGCTTTACATTTGAAAATTGTGATTTTAACGACATGAGTTCACGCCCCCGCGATGGTTAATTTTGAAACCAAAAAAAGTGGCGATCCCCGATCTCCGTACCACGTCAATTTGTTGCCCAGGTCGACGATGTTGCCGAGAACATCCAACAACCGCCCCGCAATCGTTACGCCGCGAACTGCGTGGCTTTGACGTCCATTCTCATAGAGAAATCCACTGGCGCCTAAAGAAAATTCTCCGGTGATGGGAT
>CAZJOE010000380.1:0-2553 GCA_964547555.1 uncultured Elusimicrobia bacterium
CCTGGCCGCGAGTGGCCTTCGAGTTTACGCCCCGGAGGAAGCTCTTAAAAATCTTGAAGCAGGCTCGGACATTTACGTGATGAACGGAAATTATAGGGAAGAGATTAAGAAGTTAACCCAAGATAAATTCAATTTGTTGAAAGTGGATGAATAAATTTCGAAGGAGAATTTTTTGAAAATATCTATCGATACCGATAAGAAAACGCTGCACATCGCCGGCCAAAATTCAGAGCGAACCGTGGATCTTTATTCCAAGGAATCCTTCGAGAGCTTGAGCGATCTGTGGGTCACCGTCGGATGGCACCAAAAGTATCCGTATACTTTTAGTTGGATGGGACGTCCGGTCATTCAACTTCCGGAAGACATGGTCCGGACCCAAGAAGTCATTTATAAACTTAAACCCGACGTCATCGTCGAAACTGGAATTGCTCATGGCGGGTCCCTGATTTATTATGCCAGCTTGTGCAAGGCGATGGGACGGGGCCGCGTCATCGGAGTGGATATTGAAATTCGCCCCCCAAACCGAAAAGCCATGGAAGCTCATGAGCTTTATTCCTACATAACGATGATCGAGGGCAGTTCTGTGGACGAGCAAATTGTAGGCCAAGTCGCCTCCCTCATAAAAAAAGGGGAGAAAGTCTTGGTCATTCTTGATTCCAACCATTCTAAAAAACATGTGCTTCGAGAATTGGAATTGTTCAGTCCCCTGGTGACGCCCGGTTCTTATCTGGTGGCCACCGATGGGGTGATGGGACAAGTGGCCCATGGCCCTCGTGGAATTTCAAACTGGACGGAAGACAATCCCACGCAGGCGGCGCTGGAGTTCGCGCGGGGTCATGCAGATTTTGTTATCGAGCAGCCTGCTTGGCCGTTCAATGAAAGCGACCTTAATAAAAATGTCACTCATTGGCCGGGGGCTTGGCTTCGCAAAAAGTAGTTCCTCTCTAATTTCTCATGAAAAAAAATATATTGGCCAATTTTGTTGGCACGGGATGGGTTGCGTTTCTCACCTTCGTCAGCGTGCCCCTCTATGTTCATTATTTGGGCGTGGAGGGATATGGATTGATCGGTTTTTTCGTCACACTTCAGGTCATTTTCCTTATGTTGGATTTTGGTTTGAGCGCGGCTTTGACCAGAGAACTCGCTTATCTCTCCGGGTTAAACAACAAGGAATCCGAGATGAGGAATCTATTGCGGTCCACCGAAATTCTTTATTGGAGCGTGGCGTTGATCCTGGCTCTCGGGGTGGTGGCTTTTTCCGGCATCATCAGCACGTCCTGGCTTCGTTTGGAATCCATCTCGCCAGAGACGGCCAAGAAAACGATCTTGCTCATGGGTCTTGTCCTTTTTTTCCGGTGGCCCGTCATTCTTTACATGGGCGGCGTAATGGGCCTGCAACGTCAGACTTTGGCCAACGGTATAAAAATTGTGATGGAAACATTGCGGGTGGGCGGAGTTCTACTGGCCCTTCATTATTACGCCGCCACGATTGAAGTTTTCTTTTACTGGCAAGTCCTGATCACCGCCCTTTATGCTTTCGTTTTGAGAGGGGCTTTGTGGCATTTGATGCCTCGTTCTAGTGCTGGGACTTCCTTTTCTTTACCTTCGCTTCGGTCTATTTGGCGGTTCGCCGCCGGGATGGCTGGAATTTCAGTGACGGCCGCGATTCTTTCCCAGATGGACAAAATCATTTTGAGTAAATATTTGGTCCTTAAAGAATTCGGATATTATTCGCTGGCGAGTAGTTTGGCCTTAGGCATCTCACAAATTTCAACGCCGATTTCCTTGGCCGCTTATCCTCGTTTCACTCAATTGATTGCTCAGGGAGATTTGGAAAAGTTAAAAGAAAACTACCACAAAAGCTGTCAGTGGATTTCCGCTTTCGTGATTCCCATCGCTTTGGTAATTTATTTCTATTCGAAGGAAGTCCTTTTCGTTTGGACCAATGACAGCGAATTGTCCTTAAGCGCTTTTGTGATTCTAAAAATATTGGGCGTGGGGACTTGCTTTAACGTCCTCATGACACTGCCTTACAATCTTCAACTGGCTTATAAATGGACGCGTCTCACGTTCGTATCCAACCTCATCGCCGTTTGCGTTCTGGGTCCCTTGTTAATTCTCACCGTTAGAAGTTGGGGAAGTGTGGGGGCCGCCTCCATGTGGCTCATTCTCAATATCAGCTATCTGTTGATTAATATTCAATTGATGCATCAACGTGTTCTTTCGACTGAAATGAAAAATTGGTATTGGGAGGATTTACTTAAGCCCTTTTTAGGGGCTTTCGCCGTTGTGGGGTTGTTTTATTTTTTGCCCACGGCCCATTTCTCGCGGGTTGGATTATTTTTTTTCCTTTGCTCCGTGACGCTTCTCGCCATGCTGGGAGCATCCCTCAGCACGACTTATATAAGAGCTTGGCTTTTTTCAACACTTCGATTTAGAGGGATTTAATTTGAGTCAATTAGAATCAACGAAGTTTACCGTTATTATTCCGACTCGCGAGCGAATCGACACGCTGCGCAGCACTCTTCAAACCTGCTTGTCGCAAGACTACGC
>CAZJOE010000381.1:0-2540 GCA_964547555.1 uncultured Elusimicrobia bacterium
TCCTCGAAAAGTCGTCATCCCCGCGAAGGCGGGGATCCAGGCAGGAAGCTTGATTTCTAGAAGCAGGTTGAAAAACTGGATTCCCGCCTTCGCGGGAATGACATAATACAAGCGAGGGGTATGGGTAGGAATATACCACTATAGGCTGAAATGAGTCAACACGAACGGGCACGCTAAAATCACCTTGATATAACACTCTGATTTAGAAAGCTTTTCCCTTATATTCAAAAACAAGTTGTTACCAGATCTTTACCTGTTCTTAATGAATTCTTAAGCCGATAGGAGCTATATTTCTCTATCGGTATGTCAACCACCAAACTTCAAAAAAACCTTTCAATTTTCTTGTCTTTATTTATGTTCGCTCAGACCGCTTTGGGGTCTGTGGCGGAATCCAACTTATGGAAAGACCGGAGAAAGAATTTACAGCTCGCTTCGCTGCCGGCATCCGCTAATCCGAGCGCTGCCGCCGCCTCCCTTTTAAAATCTCTTCCGCCCCCTCTTCCCGCCACAAAGAACCCTGAAATTTGGAGGGGGGTCCGGCTTTCCACTCCGCTGCGGTCCGCCCTGAGCGCGATTCCGTTTAACCACGCCAATGTTCAAGACGTCTACGATTCAGGAAACCAAACGTCCGCCCCTGTGATCCTTTTACAAGACGTTCATTTAAACATTGAAGCCCAAACCAACGTCGCGGCTGTTCTTATCCAGTTGGTGGAAAATAAACAAATGGGCGGACTTGGAGTAGAAGGCGCTTTTACACCGTTTGATTTCAGCGGATATCAAACCGTTAAGGAGAAACAGAAAGGAAATCTCGCCGAAGAATTTTTAAAGAAAAATTTGATTGGAGCCCATACCTACGCGGGCCTCACCTCCAAAAGCACTTTTCCAAGAACTGTTGGAATTGATGACCCCGCTTCTTACGAGCAAAACGTCCAAGCCTACCTCGACAGCCAAGACGTCAAATCAAAAGTTACCAAGGCGCTCCGCAAAAAAGAACATGGCCTAGCCGAAAAGAAGAAAACAATCTTCTCCGCCGAATTAAAAACATTTGATGGGTTGAGAACCGCGTACCATAAAGGCGATCTGGGACTGGGCGTTTATGTGAAGAAATTGACCGCTTATGGGGCGTCTCAAGATTTTATCGTTGATCAATTCCTAGAAGCGTATCAGATGGAATCGAAAATGGACTTTAACCGCGTCGAACAGGAACGGCGGCGGGCCATCGAAAAACTAACGCAAGCCATGAATGAAAAAGAAATGGCCGACCTCCTGGCTCAAAGCATGGCTTACCGCGCGGGACGTATTGGTTTCGGTTCTTATTACCAAGGCCTCAAATCCACCTGCGAAAAAAAGGGAATCTCCCTTCGCCAAACTCCGGCCTTCGATGAATATATCCGCTACGTCCTTTTATCCGACGGCATTAGGGCCGACAAACTTTTCACATCAATCAAAAAACTAGAAGACGACATCCTTTCAACTCTGGCCAATTCTCCCGAAGAAAAAACATTGGCGATCGCCAGCCAACATTTGTCTTTAACAGAAAAACTAATTGAGTTTGCGTTAACCCCAGAAGAATGGGAGGAATACCGGTCCCTCCCCACGTCTTCCAGTGGGGAGGCTAGGAGGGGTATTAATGGGCATCCTCACCCAGTGGAAAACCCCATCCATACCCCACCTAACCTCCCCGTTGTACTACACGGGGAGGAACTATCGAATTTAAAACCTTTTGAGTCTTTTTACGAACAAGCCGACATCCGCAGCCACAAAATGCTCCAAAACCTCCAGTCGATGAATTCCACTTCTCAAGCCCCCCTGGTCCTCTTCACCGGCGGCTTCCACACTCCGCAAATCGCCCAACTTCTCAAAAAACAAAAAGCTTCCTACATTGTCGTCTCCCCCAAAATCACCAAAATCGACGACAAGGAAGGTTCCTCCTATCTTTCCGTTTTTGCCCGAGAAAAATCGCCCATCGAGAAAATATTCTCCGGCCAAAAACTTTTCATCAATCCCTTGGGAAGTGCAGCGGTGGGAGGAACATCTTTTTCTCCAAACAACACCCACCCAAATATTGCTGCTCAACTAAGCAAAGCCAAAGTCACCGCGGCCCAACTTGGGCTTCCGAATCCCATGGCACAAAATGCAATTCCACCGGGGATCAATGGGCACATGTCCCTTCAAGAATTGGCTGCTCAACTTAAAGCCAAAATGGGACCTCGAAAAACCGACCCGCAAGACCTTCTTGCGGACCTGTTGACAGCCCGCGACCTTAAAGGGATTCGCCTCGCCATTGAAGGCCTCATCGAGGGACGATTTGTTTCAGCTTTGACTGAGGCTTTCGCAAAAACAGATTCGCTTTTGGTCAAACTCCATGTGATATCCGCACTCGGCATCTTGGAAGCCCAACAAGAAATTGATTCCCTTAAAACAGAGAAGTTTCTCAAAGAACTGGAGCGGGAATTCATGATGTCCCATTTCGGACCCCTGATCTTTGAAATATTCGCCCTGCGAGCTGAAGTTTCGGAAGTCAAGCGCCTGATTCAGTA
>CAZJOE010000382.1:0-2526 GCA_964547555.1 uncultured Elusimicrobia bacterium
TGTTGTTCGGCGCCTTTATCAGCTCGTATGTCGTACTTCACATGGGCAGTCCCAACTTCGGACGCCCGGCGGAAGAAATTATGGGACGACCGCTAGCGACCCTTAACACCTTTATTCTGATTACTTCCAGTGTTTCCATGGTGTTGGCTTTGGCCGCGATTCAACGGGACAAAATTAAAGCCTTCGCTGGATATATGCTGATAACGATCGGCCTCGGCCTTGGATTTTTGGTCATCAAGATGTTTGAATACCAACATAAAATCCACGAAGGATTGACCATCTCATCCAGCCTTTTTGGATCTTTTTATTACACAATGACGGGGCTGCATGGGCTTCATATTATCGGCGGTCTTGTTTTTAACGCTTATATTCTTATCAATGGGTTGCGCGGAAAATATTCGAGTTCCCATTTCGAACGGGTTGAATACGCCGGTCTTTATTGGCACTTTGTCGACCTCGTTTGGGTCATTCTTTTCCCGCTTTTTTACTTGGTCTAATGGAAAATACACACGAACAACATTCATCCGTTAAGTCGTATCTTTTGGTTTTCGGAGCGTTGGCCCTTCTAACGGGCGCGACGGTCCTGTTGTCTTATGCCGGCCTTCCGCATAAAACCGCGATCATTTGCGCCGCTTTAATCGCGCTGACCAAGTGCACATTGATCGGCGCTTTTTTCATGCATTTAAAATCCGAGAGCAAAGGGATCTATGCCGTCTTCTTCGGCGCATTTTTTTTCGTGGCCGTTCTTATTTTGGCGATCCTTCCAGATCTCGGCATCGTAAAATAGTTTTTTCCTAAGAATCCGTCGGAAAACAATCATCATGACTAAAAAATTAACCGTCTTTCTTTCCTGTTTCATGAGTTCCCATATTTCCTTTCTCCAGGCCTGCACCGTTTGTTTCGGAGGGGCCGATTCGAAATTAAGAGAAGGGTTTACGTGGGGCGTTCTTATTTTGGGAAGCCTTCCTTTTATTTTGCTGACCGGATTCATTCTGACCATCTTCTTGGCTTCGCGCAAACGCCGACCTTTATGACCTCTCGCTGGCCCCATCGCTTCGCCGTTTTTTTGTCCTTCGCCACCTTGTTCTTGGTGTTCGTCGGAGGGCTTGTCACCAGCACGGATTCCGGCCTCTCTGTTCCCGATTGGCCGCTTTCTTACGGCCGTCTGATGCCTCCTATGATCGGAGGAATTTTTTATGAACATGGACATCGAATGGTGGCGGCTACGATTGGATTCTTCACAATTTTACTGGCGGTCTTGGTTTCTTTTAAAGAATCTCGTCCCTGGATTAAAAAGGCGGCGTGGATCGCGCTGGGCCTGGTCATTCTCCAAGGGCTTCTCGGTGGGCTGACCGTTCTTTTGCGCCTGCCCAAGCCCATTTCCATCGCCCATGCTTGCCTGGCCCAAACATTTTTAAGCCTGATTGTGTCTCTTGCCGTTTGGACTTCAACGGCCTGGGAGAAAAACAATGTTCTTCGCGTTGAAACCTCTTCCACGCTTCCCCTCCATCATTTAACCACGGGACTTTTCGGAGCGCTTTATCTTCAACTCATATTGGGAGCTTTGGTGAGGCATACCGGTTGGGGAATCACGCTTCATATCGCCGACGCCTTGGTGGCCGCGATGCTGGCCGGGTGGGTTTTTGTTCGAACTTTTAAAGAAAAAAAATCTTCTCCGATTCTTTTTCTTTTCTCAATGTTGATATCAATAGCCCTTCTTTTGCAAATATCTTTGGGATTCGCGAGTTATTTAATCCTCGGCCACGAATTCATGGTTATTCCTGTTCCGTTTTGGAGTACTCTTGTGATCACTTTCCATGTGGCCACCGGCGCCTTGGTATTGGCTCTCTCCGTTGTTTTGGCTCTTTTAACCTACCGAACCAAGTCTGGTCACTTCACGCCTCTTAAAACCAAAATGTCGGATTACTTTGAACTCACCAAACCAGGCATTAGCTTCATGGCGGGCATCACCGCCTTGGCCGGTTTTGTGATGGGATCGCGCGGAGAAATTCAATTTTTTCAACTTCTTCATACGGGACTCGGAACATTGTTGGTTGCGTCCGGCGCTTGCACGCTTAACATGGTCATCGAAAAAGATATTGATGCCGGCATGAACCGCACCAAAAAACGCCCCCTCCCCGCGGGACGCATGAATGCCGGCGAAGCCTTGTTCATGGGCGTTGTCTTGTCAGCGGTGGGAATTATTTATTTGGCGCTCAATGTGAATGGACTCACCGCGTTTTTGTCCGGTCTCACTTTGGGCATTTACCTTTATGTTTATACGCCCCTCAAAAAAATAACTTCACTTTGTACGGGCGCGGGAGCCGTGGCAGGAGCGCTTCCTCCCGTCATGGGCTGGACAGCCGCAACCGGCGGGTTGGGAATGGAAGCGGGGATTCTTTTTGGAATTCTTTTCTTTTGGCAGTTCCCTCATTTCTTTGCCCTCGCCTGGCTTTATAAAGATGATTACTCGAAAGCGGGACTCCACATGCTGCCGGTGAATTTTTCTTTTGCGGAAGGACGCAC
>CAZJOE010000383.1:0-2517 GCA_964547555.1 uncultured Elusimicrobia bacterium
ATGTATATTGGGGTGGTCGCCCTCGCCGCTGTTTTTTTATCGCACCGAATTGTCGGTCCGACACTTCGATTGGAAGAGCAAATCCTTAAGATAGCGGAAACCCCGTCGCAGGCCGAAGAGATCCATGTTCGGGAAGGCGACGAGTTTGAAGGTTTGGTGGCAGCGATCAATAAATTGGTTAAACAGTTAAAAGGATCAAAGAAACAATGAACAAAGCCAAGTTGCTTATCTGGTGGCAAGACAACTGGATCAAATGGGCCGGGGGCCTCTTGATCGTGATGTGCGTCTTGTCTGGCATTTACGGCACCTATGTCTATTTGTTTAAGCTCGAATCGTTTCAGCGCGATTCCATGTCGGCCATGGCCCCTTTCTATATTTTCTACAGCATTCCCACCGCGCTCGCCTTCGTGTTTTTCCAATGGTTTTTCTTTTACGGCGGGACCAGCAAGATGTCCGCCAAAAAAATCAATCTGGATTCTGAATTTCCCCTGGTTAAATTTTCAGACGTTATCGGCATTGAGGAGGGAACGCGTGAAGCCCAGGAAGTGGTGTCTTTAATTCGAGACCGGTCGCGCATCAAGAAAATCGGCGGGAAAGTTATTAAAGGCATTCTTATGGTGGGTCCGCCTGGATGTGGAAAAACTTTGCTCGCGAAAGCGATTGCCTCCGAATCGGGTATTCCCTTTATTTCAATTTCCGGCAGTGAATTCGTGGAAGTATTTGTCGGCGTCGGCGCTTCTCGGGTAAGAAAACTGGTGAAGCGCGCTCGCCTTTTGGCTGAAGCCAATGGGGCCTGTATTATCTTTATCGACGAATTGGACGTGATCGGCCGCGGCCGTGTGTTTAACGCCTTTGGCGGCTCGGAAGAAACCAATTCAACCCAGAACCAATTGCTGGTTGAAATGGACGGTGTTAACAGCGGCAAGGACAACATAATTTTCATTGGTGCGACCAATGCAGCCGAATCCACATTGGATGCGGCGCTTATTCGCCCGGGCCGATTTGACCGGAAGATTTATGTGGGCAAACCGCATCTTAAAGAGCGGGAAGAAATTTTCAAATACTATCTAGGGAAAATTAACGCGGATCCGGGGCTCGACATCAACAAGCTCGCCGCTCGAACCGTGGAGAAATCTCCCGCTGATATCGAACTCGCTGTGAAAGAGGCTGCTCTCATCGCGACGCGTGAAAATCGGGAAATGATTGTGTTCAAAGATTTGGCGCAGGCTTTTGAGCGGATTGATTTGGGCGTGGCCCACAGGCTTCCGATGAATCCCAAAGAAAAATTGACGGTCGCTTTTCACGAATCGGGCCATTTGGTCACGGTTTATTATTTGCAGTCCTTAACCCATGATGTTTTTAAGGCCACAATTTTAAATCGGGGCGGCGCGTTGGGTCATGTGATGCCGGTCGCGAAAGAAGAACAATACACGCGCACCAAAGACGAATTGATTTCAAGCATTAAAGTCGCGTTGGCTGGTTATTTGGCCGAAAGAATTGAATTTGGCGTCACTTCCAGTGGTGTCTCATCCGATTTTGCCAATGCGTTGGGCACCGCGGAACAAATGGTGTGGGCGTATGGCATGGGAAAAAGCGGGATCATCGGAAATTATTACATCACGCAAGGAGCGCAATCGATGCACTCCAATTTGTCCGAAGAATTCAAAACGAAGCTGAATGAGGAAACTCAGGAAATTTTAAAGCAGTGCGAGAACGAGACCGAGAAGTTCTTGAAACAAGAATGGGAAATGGTTGAAGTCTTCGCCAAACTTTTGGTTGAAAAAGAGGAACTGAACTACGACGAAATTGAAGAGATCTTTGCTCAAAAAGGAAAATCACGTGCAGAGTACAAACCCGTTTAACCGGCCGTTTCATGTCTGATTCCATTCCGGAAATTCCCACCCCGCCCACTCCCCCCGAATCGACACCCGCGCCAGAGGAACAAGGGGACCTTAGTCCCATTAAGGAAAAGGCCGGCGAGCTGTTAACGTCAGGGAAAGGTTGGTTCCAGCAACACAAAAATGCCGGTCTCGCGATTATTTTTGTGACAGTTGCGCTTTTGATGTGGGGCATTTCAGTTTTAAGGCGTGACGAGGCGCCTGAAGAGGACGAATCCTCGGCAGCCGCTCCCGACGAAATCCCCGTGAACGCCATGGAAGCGAAGATGGGGCGTTTCCAGGACGACATCAATGCCGTCGGAACATTAAAGGGTGAGGTTGAAATCGAACTTCGCTTCGAAGTGGATGGCACCATCGCGGAATTCGCGGTCAGTGAAGGCGCGAAAGTAAATAAAGGAACTGTCATCGCCCGCCTCAGCGACAGAGACGCCCACCTCAAAGTGCAGCGCGCCAAGATCGAACTTGAACAAACAGAAAAGCTTTTCTCCCTGGGCGGTGTTTCGAAAACAAAATTGGATGAAGCGCGTTTGAACATGGACGTCGCTCAAACGGAGTTAGACAAAACCCGCATCGTGGCCACTCGTGAAGGAATTTTGGGAGACAAGTCGGCCGACGTGGG
>CAZJOE010000384.1:0-2513 GCA_964547555.1 uncultured Elusimicrobia bacterium
GGTTTATTTGGAGACGAAAAAGACCACCCTCTGCTTTGGCGTGCGCGTGTCCAATCTCCAGTTGAAAATTTAAGGTTTGATCTTGATGGAGACATTTTGGTGGGAGTATCAAAAGACTCAATTCATCGTTGGGACGTTGCGACGGGAAAAGAAATAGCCCCCTTAATCGGGTTAAAAGATGAAATTAAGTTTTTTCAAAATAATGGACGATTTTTAGCAGCCGCCGACTCGGAAAAGATTGTCGTTTGGGACAGCGTGTCCGGAATTCCAGTTGATCGGCTTGATATCACGAACGAAGGACCGCTCACCAAAATGGAGTTGGGCTTTGATCATTTGGAATTAACTTTTGGCAACCAAGGGGTTGGTTGGACATTTAAAAAAGAGATCAATCCAGAATCTAGGAATTTGGATTCCACTTTTTGGAAAGGCAAAAAAGGAATAGCTTGGATCATTGGATTGTTGTTGCTCGCTTCATTATCTTTTTCCATGCCCGCCGCCGCCACTGTTCCCGGTCAGGTTTCTGCAGCAGCCGATACACTGGGAATCTCTCTCCTATCTATGGCGGTACCGACGTTGGCCTGGGCGGGGCTTTCCGCCGCAGCGTTGGTTGGTGTAAAAATTTATCGCCTTATTGAAGAGAGACGTCACCTTTCTCTACAGATTCAGATGGACTTTTGGTTCCACAGCTGGGCGGAAGAGTATCCGGGCCGTTCCTTTGAAGGATCTTTGATGACTCAACTGGGATTTCCAAATTATGACTATATTCAGCTGCGGGTTCCGGCAGGGAATCAGGGCGAATTTAAAACATTACGTGGTAGACGCATTTCCCGGATTGAGTGGAAATTCAATGACGGTACTCTGATGGCCCTCTTTTACCACACAGATTCGGGTAAATTAGACATGGACTTTACAGACGGAAATAAAGCAAGCCGTGCTGGCCTCGCCTCCTATTTTGTGAATGAGATTAATTCCCGGTCCTTATCCAGGACTCCTATTCAGCTTCTTCCAGAAGATGCCCCCGCTAAAAAACAAATTAAAACAAGAAAATCTATCGCTTCGTGGGCGTTTTTGGCTGGCTTGGCCTGGCTCGGTTCCACCACCCTTGCTTCAGCGGCGGAAAATGGAGGGTTGGGTTTGACTCCTCCTCCGCCTTGGCCTTCTGTGTTGGTCACGTTCGTAGGCACCCTGTATTTGATTACTACGTTAGTGGCTAGCGTAGCTCTTTTGGTCCAGACGGCGAGAAAAGGAATTCTCGAACAATTCGTTAAAAGTAAATTCCCCAGAAGCCGTAACCCGGAATGGCTGTTTTTCTGGATCTATTTGGGGGTGAGTACTGTTCTTGCAGCTATTATTACAGCCATCTATCACCTCTTCATCGCCGGCCATGAAGCAGCCAGTGTGGCGGGAGGACCTTTCTTGGCCATGATCGGACTGGGAACTGCCTCTAACCCATTTCCATGGGGAGCAGCGATACTCTCGGCCGTCCTTATAAGTGCGGTAATTGCTGCCTTGGTGTTTAGATATCTCCGCAAACGTCGTGTTTATGAGATTCCTTCCCCTGAGATTTATTCGGTGCCGGTTTCCTTAAGCCCAAGAGAATCGGCAAGTTACACACTAGGAACACCAGGCAAAATCTCATCCGTGTTGGATGCGCGGGGCCTACCCGCTTATATCGTCATCAATCTGCATATGAAGCCTGTAAATGGGTTTAACAATGTGGCCGTTGATTTCTATGACCACCGGCTAACTAAAGACGTGCCTGTGGTGGCCCGCCTGGAGCTAGACGCCCGGACCCGGTCGGTGGCCAAATTATGGATTGACGATACAAACGACGTCGCTGGTTGGTTTAAAAATAACCTCGGGTCCATTCTCAAAATGTCCGTATTTGGCCCTTATGCGGAAAATATTAATGAATTCCCCCCCGTCGTCCCGCCTTCCAATGTCGCCTCTCCCACTTCGGCAGGGACCAAAACAATCATCGCAACCCTGGGTGGAATCGCGTGGACGGCTTGGGCCTCGGCGGAGGAAGCTGCTCAGGCGGTCGCTTCAGAACCCTCGGAGGCGGTCGCTTTGCCGATTTTTGGCGTGATTCTTATGATTGCCGTAATTAGTTGGGCTTTGTGGGAACTCCTTGAAAAATACACTTCTCAATCCGATTCCGATGAAGAACTCGCCGATGATGATAATGATCCCTGGTTCATGCTTGCCTTCCTGACGGCAGGTACTTTGGGCGCCATGGCGATGGGCTCTTCAAGCACTACGCTGGCTTTCATTGCTATTTCGACATTTCCATTGGCGAAGTCGATCGTTCCCACTTGGATTGAAAACTTTATTGCCAACATGCGGTTCAAATTTAATTCGAATGCAGATGAGTTGGCTCAGACCGTGATCAATTATGAAAGGTCGTACGAGGCCATGTCCGGTTCACAAAGATCGACACTTTCACTTCTTGAAACAGCGGCTCCAGCCGTTGAAAAAAATCAATTGGCACGATGGACGGGCACAGCCGTTGA
>CAZJOE010000385.1:0-2484 GCA_964547555.1 uncultured Elusimicrobia bacterium
GGGGGGATGGAATGCGCTTCAGGCCACCATCCATGATGTTTTTGTCTTTAATGAGAGGATTCCTTTTTTCTGGAAAGGACGTTATTTGGAACAGGCGCCCGCTCTTCTTTCCTATGGTGCATTTTCCGTTAAGTTTCCGCCTGTTTTTTTGGCCCTTATCGTGGCGTCTGTTTGGGCCATAAAGAAAAAATCTTCTTACAAACCCTTGGTGGCTCAAAGTCTTATTTTAATTTGGATGACATTGTTGGAGCCGCTCTTCTTAAAGCGCCCTATCTCAACGATTCAATTGTCGCCTTTTTTTATCGGCGCAATTTTTTTAACGGGATCGTTGGGATTTATTTTTGAAAGCGGCCGACCCTGGCAGAAAATTTTATTGGGGGGAGCTCTCTTCTTAAATTTTGTTGACGTTATTCGGGCCCATCCCAATTATTCGGCTTACTTCAATTCTTTTGCGGGAGGACCGGCGCAAGGATATCGTTGGTTAACCGATTCCGATCAGGACTGGGGGCAGTCCTTGCCCGCTCTGGCATCACATCTCAAAGGAAAACCCGCCGGAACAGTGTTCCTTTCTTATTCAGGGGCCGGCGATCCCGGAGCTTACGGGATTTCTTATGTGGATTTTCTCTCTCCGGCCTTGGTGAGCCGGTCTCATAAAGATGCTTCGCTTCCGTCTTTAGAAGATAACAATCTGCTTATCTTTGCGGTGGGAACCAAAGTTTTTCAAACCAATCCCGTCGTGTTCGATTGGTTGGAAGAAAATCGAGTCCCAGGGGCGGTCCTGGAAGGATGCTTTTTTATCTATGAGGTTTCCAAGGACGCGCCGGTTTTAAGATGGATGGCGAATTTTTATGAAGTGGTGGGGAGAAAAGAAAAACAGGCGTGGTGCGAAGCGAAAGCGCGGTTGTTGGAAAAAAATCAGCCGTGGTAAAGCATCGTATAAATAACGACGCCCGTAATGGACACATAAATCCATAGTGGAAATGTCCAACGCGCCCACCTTCGATGATTTTCAAATTGATTCCGTAACGCCAAATACAAGGTCCTGAGAATCAGGGGGACAATCAAAGTGGCCAATATCGTGTGAGAAATAAGAATGGAAAAATAGACCGTTCTGATCCATCCGGTTCCCGTATACCGAACGGAACCCACGTGGGCGTGATAATAAAGGTAGGAAGTTAAAAAAACGACGGAACAAACAAAAGCCGCTCCCATCGAAGCCCGGTGCAGCGAAACCTTGTTGTTCTTGATTGCAAGAAAGCCCAGTAAAAGAAAAAGCGCGCTTGTTGAATTAAGGAAAGCGTTCAACGCGGGAAGCTGATTTAAAGCCACTTGGAAATTTCCGATTTCATTTTTTCGTAGGCCTCATTGTCCGCACTGTTATAGTAACCCCGAATGACCCCGCCTTTGTCCACCAACACAAAATGAGTGCTATGAACAAAAGCGGCCTCTATCGATTTTTCTTCCAAGTCTTTTTCAGGTTCAACGACGAGCTTAAAACTATTTCGAATGACATCATAAACGGATTTTTTATCTCCGGTTAAAAAATGCCAGCGGGCGCCATCGGCCCCATAAGTAGTGGCGTATTTGCTGAGAACGGCCGGCGTATCGAATTCCGGATCCACTGAGAAGGAGACGAATTGAAGGCCGGTGCCAGCGGGGATCTCTTTTTGGAGGAGGGATGTTTTGTAAGCAATAAGCGGACAGGGGCCTTGGCAACGGGTAAAAATAAAATTGGCCAGCCACACATGACCTTTCAGGGAATCGCGTGTGATCCTGGCTCCGGTTTGATCGGTGAAGGCGAAATCAGAAACAGAACCGTAATCAAAGTTAATTTTCTTTTGGTTGGAAGTGCGCATCCGGTTCCAAAGGGCGAGACCCAGCGCCAATAGCGCCAACACCACGATGAAGGTTCGTAAAACAATCTTTACTTTTTTCATGAAAGGTTTTAGTAAGAGTTTTTTGTAGCGGTTTTAAGAGCGCCCATAAACATCAAGAGTGCAAAAATGAAAGTAATCCCTAAGGACGCGGTGGCAGAAGGCATGTGGGTCTGCAACGAGGCGGCATCCTGATAGAAACCATGATGAAGGGCTGAAACTCCGTAAGTGAGGGGATTCAGTCGCATAATAAGCCGGAGCCATGAGGGGGCGCCGTCCAACGGGAAGAGGGCGCCTGAAAGAAGCCATAGGGGCATCAAAAACAAATTCATTATGGCGTGAAAGCCTTGGGTTGAATCAAGCCGCCAAGCCAAAATAAAGCCCAATCCGGTTAATCCAAAGGACATGAGAACGAGAACCAGAAGAATGAAGGCGAAGTCAGTGAAACCAAAAGAGATTCCCAAAAGCGGCGATAAACACGCGAACAAAAGACCCTGGGCCGTGGCCAGCGCTGTTCCTCCCAAAAGATTTCCGAAGACAACCGCCGACCGGGAAATGGGAGCAACTAGCACGCCTTGAAGAAATCCTTCGCGCCGATCTTCAATGACGG
>CAZJOE010000386.1:0-2472 GCA_964547555.1 uncultured Elusimicrobia bacterium
CTCTTCAAACTCCTCAATCAACAAGGGACCGCGTTCTGGTTGGATGGGTTGATGAAAGCGGTGACGGAAGCCGGACACGCCCAATGGTTCTTCGCAGTTTTATGGGTGGCATGGATGGTCCGCGGTGGAAAACAAAACCGGATCGCCGGAATTATTTTAATCCTCGTGGTTTTGATCGTTGATTTCGGATGTAGTTCGATTTTAAAACCATTCTTTGCCCGCCCCCGACCTTGGACCTTTATTCCTGACACCCGAATCTTGGCGGACTTATCCCGTGTCAGCGCCGCCAGTTTCCCTTCCAATCATGCCGCCAATTCCGCGGCGGTCGCGGTTTATTTATCGTTGTTGGTAAATAAGAATTGGATGCGTCTCGCCTTAATAGGAATGGCGTTCCTGGTCGGATATTCGCGTATCTATATCGGCGTTCACACTCCGACAGATATTTTGGGAGGATTTTTAGTCGGAGGATTGTGCGGTTTGGCTGGCGCATGGGCCTTCAGAAAAATATCATCTCGAACATGCTTTCAAAAAGGGCCGCCCTCCTCCTCGGTTTAAGTTTTGCGCTGGCGATTATTTCGGTTTATGAGTTCGAACCGAAAGAAAAAAAACTTCCTTCAGAAAAAGACCCCGCTTTAAAAAACAAATTCGAAGAGCTCCTGGAAAAAAAAGAAGAGAGTCCCCGAACCTTAATAGTCCCCAATATTCCTCAAACCACACCCACTCCTTTGGCAAGTCCGGTGACGGTTCCCCTCCCTCTCGATATCCACGCCCAAGGCCGGCAAAAAAGAAAAACTCTTCCGATGGGGATTGTTCTTTGGGATCAGGTGACGGTGACCAAAGATCCAGAAGGGAAAAGTCCCCTCTATGCGATAAGATCGGGAGATATTGTACGGGTCTATAAAGAATCATTGGGACAACCTCGTCTCCATGTTCACCCGGGGGTCGACGTTTATTTGGCTGAGATCACTCAGAACATTGAGGCCGCAGGTAAATCCTACCCGGATTTAGATGGATGGGTGCAACCAGGACAGGTTCAAATCCTTACGGATGAGCAGGCTTTGGACTTTACTCAAACCGTCCAGCCTATGACGCTTGGCGAAGATTCCAACTTCTCCATGATCTCCTTTTATGAGCGCGCCATGAAAAACCCCGATCCGGTGGTCCATCGGATCATCGGGCCTCGCCTTTTGGGCATCGTTTCTCTTCATGAAGAATATGTGTCGTCCTGGCAATCTCTTTACCGTGATCCGGATGCCAAAATACGCACCTATACCTTGGCCCAACTTCGGGAAAGAGGAATTGACAAGAGCCGGCCCATCCTGGAAGACCTCATCGTGAGGCTCACAGAGCTGACCAAGACCCGCGCCACGGACGAAAAAGAAATCGAGGTTTTGATCATCATCGACCTTTTAAAAGCCAGCCACCATCCCCGCGCTCTGACAGCTTTTGAGAGTTTTAAAGAAGCCTGGGCCGGAAAGCAAAGCCAGAAAATCATCGAGGCTCTCAAAGAAGAATAAGCCCATAATTTTGTAAGGTATCGTCCCATGAAATTATTCCTTCAAATTGTTGCGGCTTCCGTCGGGGTGAGCTTGATTTCCTTTATCGGAATCATCTTTTTTGGGCTCAAACTGAACATCCGCCGCATCACCTTTTATCTGATGAGCTTGGCGTCCGGCACCCTGCTGGGCGGCGCCCTGCTCCACTTAATACCGGAAGCGCTGGACACCAGTGGATCGAAAGCCCTGGGGTGGATCGCGGGCGGGATTTTCTTCTTTTTTATTTTGGAGAAGTTTTTGATTTGGCGCCATTGCCACACACATCAACGCCCCGAAGACCACCGCCGGCCTGTCTCCGCCAGCATGGTGCTCGCCGGAGACGCCGTTCACAATTTTATTGATGGCGTGATTATCACCAGCGCCTTCGCCGCGGGGACCCCCATTGGAATTTCCATTACTCTGGCCATCATCCTGCATGAAATTCCCCAAGAGCTGGGCGATTTCGGCATCTTGATCCATGGTGGATTTTCCATGAAACAAGCGATTCTCTTAAATGCGCTCACGGCCACCAGTTCTCTTTTGGGCGCGCTCATCACTTTCTTTTTCTTTCGGACGTCGGATATCGTCAGTCTCTACGTTCTTCCCGCGGCGGCCGGAGGGCTTCTCTATATCGCCTTGGCGGACCTCATTCCCCAGCTCCATGATCAAATCGCGCCGCGCGAAACACTATTTCAAATCCTTCTTCTCGGCCTGGGGTTCGGCATTATGATTCTGCTCCGGTCCATCCACGCCTAAAACCATGTCTTATATTGTTCTCGCTCGAAAATACAGACCGCAGCAGTTTGAAGATTTGGTCGGCCAAATTCCGGTTTCCCAGACTCTTCAAAACGCCATTGAGTCGGGCCGCATTGCCCATGCCTATGTCTTTTCCGGTCCCCGCGGCGTCGGCAAAACCACCACGGCCCGGTTGCTGGCC
>CAZJOE010000387.1:0-2452 GCA_964547555.1 uncultured Elusimicrobia bacterium
AAAATTACCGCTCCACAGAGGAACTTTAAAATAAAGAAATCCAGTGACAAGTCCACCCAAGTGCGCCAAGTGCGCAATTCGCTCTCCACCCGATTGAAGAGAAGAAACAAAAGTAATCGCCGCGATGACAAGAACGGCCTGAATCGCCCGCAGTGGAAAAAAGAAAAAGAGATAAATCACGGCGTCGGGAAACAAGAATCCAAAAGCCAACAAAAGCCCGTAAAGTCCGCCCGAAGCGCCCACCACCACGCTGGCCGGAGCAATCAACGATTGAGCGACGGCCGCGCCGAGAACGCAGAGAAAATAAAACCGAAGAAAGGTGGGAGTTCCCCAATAGGACTCGATATGGGGCCCGAACATCCACAACGCAAACATGTTAAAGAACAAATGCCAGAAACTTCCGTGTAAAAATGAATAAGTGACAAGCTGCCAAATCCATAACTTTTCGATGGCTCGCGCCGGCATCAAGGCAAACGTTTCAATGAAAAAATTGGGATATAACATCTGCCCCAAGAAAACAGCGCCATTGGCGATCAAAAGGATTTTTACACCCTTCGTCAGGCTGTCAAAAGGATTGGCGCTGCGCATAACAGTCATGCCGCTTTCTCCAGGGAATAAGATTCCATATCGTTCCAGTTGGACCCGACTTTCATGTCCACAATCAAGGGAACGCGCAATTTCATCGCTTGCTCCATTCCGTCTTTAATCATCAAGGCGGCGGCTTTCAAATCAGACTGAGGAATCTCAAATAACAATTCATCATGGACTTGGACCAACATTTTGGACGAGGCTTTCTTGTTTTGAAAATCATCGTAAACCCGAATCATGGCAGCTTTAATAATGTCGGCGGACGTACCTTGGATCGGTGTATTAACGGCAATTCTCTCAGCAAATCCTCGCGACATTTGATTGTCGGCATTGATATCCGGAAGTTTTCTTTTCCGCCCCGAGAGCGTTGTCACATAGCCATTCTTTCTGGCTTCTTCCAGCACGCGCTCAGTCCAAACTTTTACACCCGCGTATCGTTCAAAATATTTATCGATGAAAAGCTGCGCTTCCTTAGGCTCAATTCCCAACCCTTGCGATAACCCCCACGCTTGCTGTCCATACACGATTCCAAAATTAATAGCTTTGGCCCGGCGCCGCATCTCCGGCGTCACCTCGTTGGTTTCCACATGAAAAACTTTTGAAGCGGTGGCCGCGTGAATGTCTCCGCCTTCCTTAAAAGTCTGAATAAGAACCGGATCCTCAGACATATGGGCCAAACTTCGCAAATCAATTTGCGAATAATCGGCCGACAAAAGAACGCACCCCGTCTTTGCCGTGAAAGCTTTTCGAATCTCTCTCCCTAAATCAGACCGGATCGGAATATTTTGAAGATTGGGCTCCGTGGAACTCAAGCGTCCTGTGGCTGCGCCCGTCTGATGAAAAGAAGTGTGGACGCGGCTCGTCACCGGATTCACCAACTCCAACAAAGTTTCCACATAAGTAGAAATCAATTTGGAAAGCTCTCGGTAGTCGATAATCTTTTCACAAATAGGATGCTTGCTGGCCAACTTCTTTAAAACTTCCTCATTCGTTGAATAACCTGTCTTGGTTTTCTTTAGCGCTGGAAGCTTCAACTTCTCAAACAAAATCTTGCTGAGTTGCTGAGGCGAATTAAGAACGAATTGTTCCCCCGCCATTTCAAAAATCTCTTTTTCAACTTCCCCGCGCCGGACCGCGAATTTCTCACCTACTTTTCTTAAGTAATTCACGTCCACCTGAATGCCGTCGGCTTCCATCGATTGAATAACCTTCACGAGCGGCATTTCCAAATCATTAAACAAAGACTCCAGTCCCTCTTTTTTCAAGTGGTCGGAGAAATAAGCAACCAACCGAATCACCACTTCCGCGTCCGCTGCCGCATAAGGAGCCGCGTCTTCCACCGGGACGTCTGCCATAGTTTTTGTTTTGTCTTTTCCAAGAAGCGCGTCAATCCGAGTCATCCGTTCGCCCAAAATTTCAGCGGCCAAATCCTTAAGACCATACGTATTCCGAGCTGGATCCAAGCAATAAGCAGCCACCATCGTGTCAAAGAACGGACCTTGGGGAACCACCCCGAACCGTTCGAGAATCGTGTTATCAAACTTAATGTTTTGTCCGGCCTTAACAGCTTTGGCCTTCCCTAGAAGGGAGTTAAGAACGTCTTTAACTTTTTCCCAAGCCAATTGATTGGGCGCTTCCAAATAAAGATGCCCAACAGGAATATAAAAGGCTTTATCTTTCGAAACCGAAAGCGCGACGCCAACGATATGGCAATTATGTTGGTCCGCCGAATCCGTTTCCAAGTCATAGGAGATCAAACTCGCCGGCTCCAACTCTTTTGCCATACTTTCCAGCTCGGCTTCCGTCAAAACAATTTTGGTCTGCCGTGTCGCATTTAATTCAGCGGTGGATGTTTCCCCTTCTT
>CAZJOE010000388.1:0-2447 GCA_964547555.1 uncultured Elusimicrobia bacterium
TAACGGTCAAGGCCCGTTTTACCTGGTCACGCCACAAAGAATTAACTAAACTTCGCCCCTCGATAACTATTGAAAAAATTATTTCACAGGAGACTTCTATGGCAAAAATTACGTTGAAAGGAAACGCCGTTAACACGGTTGGGAATTTACCCGCGGTCGGAACATCCGCCCCGGAATTCACGCTTACGAAATCAGACCTCTCTGAACTTTCGTCCAAAGATTTGAAAGGGAAAAAAGTCATTCTCAATATTTTCCCCAGTATCGACACCGGCGTTTGCGCCGCTTCGACCCGTCGGTTTAACTCTGAAGCCGAAAAGCTTCCCAACACCGCGGTCGTTTGCGTGTCCATGGATCTTCCCTTCGCACTCAGCCGCTTTTGTGGCGCTGAAGGTTTGAAGAATGTGATCACCACTTCCGATTTCCGCAACACCAGCTTCGGTCAGAAATACGGCGTCCGCATCGCCGATGGCGCCTTGGCCGGGCTTCTCTCCCGCGCGGTCGTTATCCTCGACGAAAACGGCAAAGTGATCTACAACGAACAGGTTCCTGAAATCACCCAAGAACCGAATTACGACGCCGCCCTCAAAGCGCTCAAAGAAACAGCCAAAGCCTAACCCTCTCGTTTGACGGGTTTCCTTAACGACATCGGAGCCGGCGGGATCGCGGACATCGTTTTGATGTCCGCGGTGATCTACGCCCTTTTGGTTTGGTTCAAAAAATCAAAAGCGGCCTCGGTGCTGACGGGAATTTTGATTATCGGGGTTGTCTACCTTCTGGCCCGACAATTCAATCTGCTGCTCACGGCTGCCGTTCTTCAGAGTTTTTTCACCGTCATCTTATTGGCCGTTATCATTATCTTCCAAGAAGACCTCAAGTATTTATTTGAGCGCTTGGCGCTCTGGAGATACAACCGGGGAAGCCGTCGCCGGAAACTGCATGACACCCGGCGGGAAGTGGAAATGCTGGCGCGCACGCTCACCGACTTTGCCCGAGAAAAAATCGGGGCGCTTATCGTTCTTCGCGGCGCCGATATTGTCGACCGCCATATCAACAATGGCGTGGACTTAAACGGCGATTTAAGCGAGGCATTATTAAAAAGCCTTTTTGATCCCCATTCCATCGGCCATGACGGAGCGGTCCTCATTGAAGGCGACCGGGTCCTTCAATTCTCCTGCCATCTTCCGCTCTCCAAAGACCTTCAAAAAGTGGGACGCAGCGGCACACGCCATGCGGCCGCGCTGGGCTTGGCGGAAGTGACGGACGCCCTTTGCTTCGCGGTCTCCGAAGAGCAAGGAACAATTTCCGCAGCCCGAAACGGCGAAATCGCCACCCTCAAAGACCCTCAGGAACTCACCAATCTGCTCGAGGCTTACTATCAGGAACGCTATCCTGAGAAAAAATCCAACGCGCTGGGCGACATTTTCCGAAAGAACATTCCTGAAAAAATAATGGCGGTCGCCGTGACGATGGTTTTGTGGTATGTGTTCGTTCATGAGTCTCGCATCACCTTTGAACGGTTCTCCATTCCCGTGGAAATGACAAATCTTTCCGACGACCTTGAAATGAAGGCGATTCGGCCCAAAGAAGTAGAAGTGACCCTCTCCGGCAAGCGGAGCGCTTTCTACTTCTTCAACAAAAAGGAATTACGGCTTTATATGAACATGCTCGATGAAAAAACAGGGACCGACATCCGGCAGATCCAAGAATCGGAATTAACCGTTCCCCCGGGCGTTTCCTTAGAAAGAATTTCACCGACGCGCGTCCAGATTTCCATTGTGACCAAAGGAAAAAACTAACTCATGTCGTCCCGAACGCCGCTCCTCCCCCTGGTTCGAAAATTTTTTGAGACCGACCTCGTCTCCGCCGCCCACAGCCTGGAGACGATGGACGAACAAGAGGCCATCAACGTCATCAAGTCGCTGCCCCCCACCCTTTCCGCCCATGTTTTTCCTCTTTTACCCGTTAGCTATGCCGCCGCTCTTTTAAAAGAAGTTTCCAACGAACATTTAAAAATCATCATCGAAACCATCGAGCCCCAGCAGGCCGCGGCCATTTTTATTCACCTTCCCCAAGAGATCCGGGAAACATTTGTCGGGTTCCTCTCTGAAAAAACGAAAAAACAGATCCAGGAGCTGCTCACCTATCCGCTTAACAGCGCGGGACGTTTCATGAGCACGGAATTTGTCGCGTTCCACACGGAAGTAAAAGTGAAAGAAGCCATCCAGAAAATTCGCCTGCTGTCCCGGACCAAAGCGCCCAATTCCTATGTGTACGTCATGGATTCAGACCAACATTTGGTCGGAATTTTAAACATGCGGGACCTGATCCTCGCGCCCAATGAAGAAAAACTTGAAAACATCATGAGGAGAGAAGTCATCGCCGTTAACGTCTACATGGACCGCGCCGAAGTGTCGCAACTTCTTTCGGACCACAAATATTTCGCCGCG
>CAZJOE010000389.1:0-2441 GCA_964547555.1 uncultured Elusimicrobia bacterium
CTCGGGCCAAGTGTAAATACAAGCGTGCCGATATTGGCCGCGCTTTTCTGCTGAACCAACCCGGCCAGAATATACACGGCCGTGTTTTTCCCGGTGCTGGCCGGCCCGCGCAGCGCCAAATTGCTGTTCGCCTCGTTCACGCGGTTCAAAACTTCAGCCATCTGCAAAAGATTATCCAACAGCTTATTGGTTATTTTAATTCGGCGGGTTCCGCCGGGCGTGGTGAGCTCGATTACGTTACTCAGAATGACGCCGTTTTCTTCAACAACGTTGATCAAAGGAACGTTTTCGCCGAACTCTTCTTTAAAATTAGGAATGTCATCGGACGCTTTGTTCCAGCTCCAAAAACCATCGGTCAGCTTTCCTGAAAAAAGGTCTTTTTCTCCCACCGATAAATTAAGTTGAGATCCGTTATCTGTGAACCGGGCCGAAACCCACTCAGGCAACTCGGACACCTTTACCAGATCTTCCTCAATCCCTTCTTGGAGTTGCCACGTCCATCCGGTTGTTTTATCCCACCGACCATAAAGCAAATGACCGGTTTTGGTATTTTCGACAAAAACCATGTGTCGTTGCACCGAAACTTTGATGCCGTTCATCTCCGATGATTTCTTCATTGTGTCCGAACGAATCAACATCTCCTGGCCCGGCAATCCCCATTCATCATAGATGATCAGGTACCGCTTTCCGTCTCGTACGATGATTGAAAAACCTTTCAGGTAATCTTTTTTAAACGAAAAAGGAAGAAGGGCGCCCATGGTCATGGACGTTTCATTGTGGTGAGTGATTAAGAGCGCCAAGATTCCCAAAGCGAGGGCCCAACCAAAAACATATTTCGGCCATCCGCGCATTTGATACCACCGCCAACCGGAGAGTTTGCGCATTATTCCCGCAAGATCAGGTATCCAGGACCGAAGATGACGGACCAAAAGAAAAACGCCAGCCCCTACCACTAAAACACCAACCGCACTCCACCCAAACTTCCCAATCGCCGCCAAGCTCAGCAGCACCGGCAAAAACCATGAAGAGCTATCGGCCAATTGCGCTTTTTTAGCCGCCTTTTTCACCAACAACCGAAACATTTCCAATAAACCTGTTAAAAGTTTTTTCTGCAGTTCAGCGGGATTTTCAACCGGAATAACGCGAACGTTTTCATGTTTTTCCGACGCATAGACTTGAATCGATTTAACACCTTCACCGAGGCCGACATGGAAAAAAAGAATATCTGACATTCCTGGTTTCTCGTACACGGCTTGAATCCGCACTTTTCCACTTTCTCCATTTCCATCGCCGGTGTTAAATAGGCCGATGGCAATAAGCCCCTTAGTTAGCTGAGCGAATCTCTTTAATGAATCTGTTATGCCTTCAAATGTGGGCGCGTCTTCGGTGCCGCCGCGATGTTGTTCGGCGAAAATTCCCATGGGCCCGAACACCGCGTTATAAATTGACTTCTCGGTGGGGTTCGGCGTTTCAACGGGATGAACAATGCGATTGGGTTGTGCCGCATAAGCTCGAATTTCAAATGACAGATCGATGTTAACCCGACCTTTCACTCTTTCTTGAGCGCGGATCAAAGCCACAGCCACCGCAGCAAACAATTGGGTCGATAAATAAAATTTGCTGTTTTTATTCGCCGGATCCCCCATGCTGCCGCTGGAATCGATCATAAAACCGATGAGGATTTTTATTTTTTTCCGTGCTTCATCCAGCTGAAACACTCTTCCATCAATCCTGGCGTTTGGCAGAAGATCGCCATCCACATTGTCACCCTCCGGGAGGCCGGTTTTGGCGGCCATCATGATCTCCTGGAAAATAATGGAGACGAATTTGTTGGTCAACGTATCAATCAGCGCTTGGGTTTCCACCCCTCCCAAAAAGTCCGTCCACTGTTTCCATTCGGCTTCATTAAACCCCTCCAACCGTTCCCGGGCCGTGGCCTTTGCTTTTTCTAGTCGGTCCTCAGAATTATCGGGAACATTTTCAGGCGTGGGTATTTTGGCCAAATTGGCCGACACTGAATCCGGGAGCCGCATGGGCCGCCTCTTTGATGGAGGAGCCGTTTGAGGTGAAGGAGGCAATTGTCCGGTTTTCTTCAATCCATCTTTAAGGCTGTCCAACATTTCGGAAAGACGCTGAAGTTGATCGTTGATTTTCTTCGATGTTTCGGAAAGCTTACCGGCTTCTCCTTTGGCTTCTTGAGATGCCTCGCTTGTGATCGATGTTTTTTGCCGACGTTCACCATCTCTGCCCGATTGATCTTTTTTAAGAAGCTCGGCCAAGTCACGCGCGGCCTTTTCCAAATCTTTGGCGGCTCCTTTAAGATCTTGGACCGGTCCGCTCAGGTTATCGGCCTGGCGTGACACATCGGCGGCTTCTTTCTGCAATTGATTGGATGGAATGCTTTGCGATTGTCCGCGAGCGGTTCGGGCTTCTTTTTGCAC
>CAZJOE010000390.1:0-2434 GCA_964547555.1 uncultured Elusimicrobia bacterium
CAAGTCCAGGGTGGCCATGGTCAGATAGTTGGGGCTCGTGGTTTGAAGCATGGAGACGATGCGCCGGACCCGCTGGAAATCAAGAAGCTTTGAATTAAAGTGAAGCACCGAACCTTGGGACATGGCCGAAAGGATTTTGTGGGTGGATTGAACAACCATGTCGGCTCCCGCTTCTATCGCTGACATGGGTAAATCGGAATGGAAATGAAGGTGGGCGCCGTGCGCCTCATCCACCAAAAGCATCTTGCCCTTCGCATGGCAGATTTCGGCGATCTTCTTTAAATTTGTCGTGATGCCATTATAAGTGGGGCTGGTCACAAAAACGGCCTTGGCTTCAGGAAATTGTTTAAGCGCTTTTTCAACCTGTTCGGGAGTCGCGTCGAACAGAACGTCGAGGTTCTGATCAACAGACGGTTGAATCCAAATAGGCCAGACGCCCGAAAGAATAATTCCTCCCAACGTTGATTTGTGCGCGTTCCGGGAAATAATAATGGATTCTCCGGGGCGGCAAGCGGACATGATCATGGCCATGTTGCCGACAGTGGAACCATTCACGAGGAAAAGAGATTGTTCAACACCATAAGCTTTGGCAAATAAGATTTGTGCTTTGCGGATGGGACCGGTGGGGTCATGGAGGGAATCAACTTCCGGGAAAACGGTTACGTCCAAGGCAAAAAGATTGCGTCCCGTAAAGGAGGCCAGTTTCTTGTCGATGCCTCTCCCGTTTTTATGGCCGGGCGTGTGAAAAGAAATGACTTTTCGCTTGGCCCGCGCTAGCAGCGTGTCCAAGAGGGGGGTTTTTTCTTGATCGTTTCCGTTTGCTGTTGGGTTTTTTTTAGTCGCCATTTCTATTTATAGAGGTAAATTGGACGCGCCTTCGTCAGTATTCGCTTTTCTTTTGCCAGCAGCTCTTTGAGGTGTTTAGGAATCCCAAAAAGTCCGCTATGAGTGTCTCCGTCATACGCTTGCAGTTTCCCGCGTATTCTATTTTTTATTCGCCGATCAATTTCTCGTGCCGTCAGTTTCGCCGGGTCCGTCGTTTGGGAAGCGATTAAGAAAGCCCAGGGAACATCGAATGACGGAATATACGAATAAAAAGGGCGAACGGTTCTAAAAACTTTTTTTAATGTCGCGTAAAGAACTTTGTGTAACTCGATTTGAAGCAAATGCCCCGATCCCGCCTGCATCACAAAAATCCCGCCTTTGCTTAAAACGCCGACGAGGGTCCGGTAGAACTCAACCGTGTAGAGAGAAAATGCGGGGCCGCCTTCGGCGGGAGACGGAAGATCGGAGATGATAATGTCAAATTTTTCATGAGTGGTCTCAATAAATTTCTTAGCGTCATCCACAATGACTTCGACCTTGGAATTGTTAAAAGAACCTTGGTGCCAAGTGGGCAGATGTTTCTTGCAGAATTGAATGACCTCGCCATCAATGTCGACCAGGACAATTCTTTCAATGGCTTGGTGCTTCAAAATTTCTCGCGTGGTCGCTCCTTCTCCTCCCCCCATGATCAAAACGGATTTGGGCCGGGGGTGAGTGAGAAGCGCCGGATGGACCAATGTTTCATGGTAAATAAATTCATCGGTTTGAGCGGATTGCATTTCACCATCCAAGATCAAGCAGCGTCCAAATGAAAAAGAGTCGGCAATGACCGCTTCCTGGAAAGACGTTCGGGTTTTAACGAGGATTTTTTTTAATCGGTGCAGATGGGCTTCGTGCGGGGTGAACCATTCCTTGAACCATTTGGTTGCCATGTCTATCGCGACCGGCGCTTGGGTTTTCTCAGCATTCCCCTTTTGAATTCGGAAGCCGTGACATTTTTGGCTTTGAAATGTTTCACCAAATAATCAAAGGCTTTCCATGGGTTGATCGTGGAACCGCAGGTATAAATGTCGACGGAAGCGTAATTGTGCTCGGGCCAGGAATGAATGGTTAAGTGGGACTCAGCAATGACGATGACGCCCGATATGCCGTTGGGATTAAAGTTGTGGAACACGACGTCGACAATGGTGGCTTTGGCCGCATGGGCGGCTCCCACCATAATGTTTTCAATGGTTCGAACGTCCGAAATAACTTTGGTGTCGCAGTCATAGAGTTCGACCAGCAAATGGCGCCCGAGGATTTTCATTAAAAAAAGGTAGGACTTTTCATATTAGTTGTCAAACTTCATGGTCACGCCGGCCCAAAAAGTTCGCGCGGGCTGGGGCCATAAACCGACTCTTCCAAATCCTTCGGCATACGGGCGGTTGAGAACATTTTCCATATCGATATGGACGTGGGCTTTTAGGACTTTAATTTTAATTCTCATGTTCCAAACCGAATGCCCCGGCAAAAGGTCTCCTTGACGGTTGGCGTCTTCGAATTGACGGGATTCATAACGCAGTTCGTTGGAAAGCGTTAGTTTTCTGGGAAGAATATTATCGAGGCGGAC
>CAZJOE010000391.1:0-2417 GCA_964547555.1 uncultured Elusimicrobia bacterium
CCGCTTTCACCTGGCCGGTATAAGGCCGAGCGCCGCGATCGAACACCGCTTTTTTAATTCCCTTTTCAACGGCGCGTTTGGCCAAGGCTTCTCCGACAATGGAAGCGGCTTTGACGCCGGTGACTTTAGAAAAACTTTTTTCGCGCGTAGAGGCGGCCACCAAGGTTTTTCCCACGAGATCATCGATCAATTGGGCATAAACATGCTTGAGGCTTCTGTACACGGACAAACGAGGACGTTCGTTGGTTCCGAAAATTTTTCGGCGAACCCGGATTTTCCGGAGCTCGTAACGTTCCAGACGAGATTTCATTATTTCTTACCTCCGCCGCCCGCCGCAGCGCCCGCAGCTCCTGCCGCGGCTTTACCGGCCTTGCGTTTGATCACTTCGTTTTCATACCGGATCCCTGTGCCTTTGTAGGGTTCCGGTTTTTTAATGGACCGAATCTGGGCGGCCACTTCTCCGACGCGCTGCTTGTCGTTGCCATCCACCGTGATGAAATTCGGTTGCTTGGCGTCTTGGGTCACTTTCACATCGGCCGGGATCTGATAGATGGCCGGATGAGAAAAACCGAGCGTCATGGTTAATTTGGCGCCTGAAATCTGCGCGCGGAAACCGACGCCTTCGATGACCAAACTTTTCTTAAATCCGGTGGTGACGCCTTCAACCATGTTAAGAACGAGCTTGCGAGAAAGTCCGTGAAGCGCTTTGGACTGATTGCCCGGTTGCGTTGGTGAAAGTTTAATTTGCGTGCCTTCCACTTTGGCTTCAATGAGTTCGGGCAACGACCAAACCAATTTGCCTCGCTTCCCTTCAACGGTGATTCCCTTTCCGGCGACAGACACTTTGACGCCTTGAGGAATTTCGACAGGCCGACGTCCCAAACGGGACAACGGAGCCGGTTTCTTTTCTTTTGTTTTGTCTTGAACGGCGGTGGTCATAAATGAATGTTCCTTACCAGATGTAAGCGAGAATTTCTCCGCCGACTTTCTTCTCGCGCGCTTTTTGCGTGGAGAGAACGCCTTTGGAGGTCGAGATAATCGCGATTCCCAATCCGTTTTGAATGACGGGAATTTCCGCATGGGGCCGGTACACGCGAAGGCCGGGACGGGAAACGCGCTTCACGCCTTGGATCACGCGTTCTTTTTGCGCGCTGAACTTCAAAGTAATTTTCAACACCGGCTGACGTTGGTCGGCCGCCACTTTATATCCGCCGATAAAGCCTTCGTCTTTTAAAACCTTGGCGATTTCAACTTTTATTTTGGACGCGGGCATTTCAATGTTCTCAATGAACTTGTGGTTCGCGTTCTTGAGTTGGTTCAGCATGTTTGCAATGGGATCTGACATTTTTTCCTCTATTTATAGTGAGCGAACTACCAGCTCGATTTAACAATTCCGGGAAGCTGGGCTTTGTGCGCCAGGTTACGGAAACAAATTCTGCAAAGTCCGAAATCCCGATAAACGCTCCGGGCGCGACCGCACAGACGGCAGCGGTTATGAAACCGCGTCGCGAATTTTTGAGGCTTTCTCATTTTCGCCATCCAGGCAATTGTGGCCACGTTTATTCTCCCTTCTCTTTAAATGGTTATTTTTTAACGACGGCTTCTTTGGCAAACGGCATTCCCAAGACCGACAAAAGCTCGAAGGCTTCTTTGTTGGAACGGGTGTTTGTCACAAAAGTGATGTTCATGCCGCGAGGTCCGTCGGACTTTTCGACATTGATTTCCGAAAAGATGTACTGCTCTTTGAGGCCTAAGTTGTAATTGCCGTTGCCGTCAAATCCATTGCGGTTGAGTCCTTTAAAATCGCGAATACGGGGCACCGCCAGGGAAATGAACCGGTCTAAAAAATCATACATGCGGCCCCCGCGAAGCGTGACCATCACGCCGATCGGCATTCCTTCCCGCAGTTTAAAAGCGGAAATAGAATTCTTGGAGCGGCGAACGGAAGGTTTTTGTCCGGTGATCGTGGCCAATTCTTCGGCGGCGATATCAAGCGCTTTGATGTTTTCGCGAGCGGCGGACACACCAATATTGATGACGATTTTGTCCAATCGGGGAACCGCATTGATATTGGTTTTCCCCAGCGTGGCCATGAGGGCCTTGGTGCCTTTTTCGTTGAAGGCCACTTTTAAACGGGGCTTATAATCTTTGGTTGCAGTTGAACTCATTGTTTTATTTTCCAGATTTATTTTTTCTTGGGTTCCGGAACAGTGGAACCGCATTTTCTACAAACTCGAATCGGGCTGCCGTCGTTTAAAGAATCGAACTTCGGACGCGTCGCTTTTTTGCAATCCGGGCAGACCAACATCACTTTGGCGATCGGCAGCGCTTGTTCTTTGTCTTTGATCCCACCCGGCTCGGTTTGACCCTGAGGCTTGGTGTGGCGCTTGGACACATTGAGCTTCGCGACCAAAACG
>CAZJOE010000392.1:0-2388 GCA_964547555.1 uncultured Elusimicrobia bacterium
TAGGGGGTGCTACTAGATTGTTAAGCGATCCAGTTAAGGGTCAACTGTAAAAGTGAGGCCAACCCGAAAACCCCTATTGCCGTTAAAACCGCTAAAGCTGCCGCCATTCCGATCGTTTGCAGGGTCCGTTTCTTTCTTTTGATCTGGATCAAGTCGGCGACTGTGGGGAAAAGAGCCAAGTCCTGGGGAATCATGGCCTCAATGTCGGCCATCGATAGCTCTTTTTCCTGAGAGTCATCGTCAAAAGCCATATTTGAGTATCTCTCCCAGGCCTGGTTTTCCATCTTTTGGAACCGTTCTCTGATTTTGGCTTCTAAAACCATGAGGTCCATGGCCATCGGGCGATTCTCTGAAAGTAGTTCTTGTTCAAACCCCTCTAATTCACGCATCAAATCTTCGTATCCCAGCATCCCTCTCCGTTCCACTTTGAACATAAGACCTCCTTGTTTGATGTCATGAGTCTACGGGGAAGGTGTGATGAAGCGGTGACAGGAGGGGGAGAAAGAGGTGAATAATCCCCCTATATATAAGGAGTAATTATGTAGACTGGATTTTATCGAGGGCGATCTGGGCTTCTTCGCGGACGAGGGGGTGGGGGTCTTGAAGGAGTTTGGTTAAGGCTTCAACAGCAGGGGTGGCGGGTGGGCCGATTTTTCCCAGGCTATCGGCAGAACCCGCTTTCACAAAAGGATCGGCATCTTGCAGCGCTGCGGTAAGGGCGGAAACGGCGGGGGTACTGATGAGGATCAAGGCTTCCAAGGCCCGTTGATTAATTTGCGGATCGTTGTCTCGCAGCCCCAAAATCATCTCCGGAACCAAGGCTTCTTTCTTTTTTTTACCCAGAGTGGCTAGTTTCTTAAACGCTTGTTCCCGAATGGAAGGTGTGTGAGAAAGAAGATCATCCGCCGTGGGAGCCTTTTGGCAACCAGTCAATAATAGAGCGACTACCAGTATTTTCAATTTCATGGGCCTCATTCTAATTCAGTTTGACAACATTTTGGTCAATTTTGTTACAATGGCCCGCATTCGAAGGACTCCCCAATGTCAGACGGTCAAAATCCTCCACCCAGCCCATGGGCTTACGCATCAGAAGGGACACAGCTTGCCGTCACTTTGCTTGTGGGTTTTTACGCGGGCTACCGTTTGGACAATTGGAAAGGGACCACTCCCTGGTTCACGTTAGCGGGTTCAGCTCTCGGTATCATTGCCGGTCTGTACAACTTCCTTAGACGGTTCCTGAAAAAATAATGTCACGAAAGATGTTGGGTGTGGGTGTTTCGTTTGCAGCCACTGTATTTGTTTTATTGGCCGTGCGGATGATGTCGATTCCGCCGGCCGTTTCAAAAGGAATTACGCTGGGGATGGGGCTCGCTTTTTTTCAGTCGGTTTTGTCGGTGCTGGTTCTCGATTGGGCCTGGAACAAAAAATTCGTGTACTGGGTTTGGGGCGGCGGAATGTTTTTTCGAATGGCGGTTTTTGCAGCGACGGCGTTTACGGTTTACCGTTACACCCATTTAAGTTTAGTATCGACAATGGTGTCGATGGTCTCGGCGACGACGGTTTTTTTGGTGATTGAGTCCTATTTATTTTTTGGGAAACGGTAATGGATTTTCTACAACTTCTTGAACATCATCTTTTGGATTCCAGCTTATGGCCGGGCGTCACCAAGCACACCTTCATGCTATGGGTCGGTTCCGCCCTTTTAATTTTCACCCTTCCTTTTCTCGCACGCCATTGGCCTTTGGTTCCCTCCGGTTTTAGAAATCTCCTCGAAACATTCATTGTTTATGTCCGTGATGAAATTGTTGTGCCCAATGCCGGCGAAGAAGGCAAAGCGTATCTCCCTTATTTCCTCACCCTTTTCTTTTTCATTCTGGTTGTGAACCTGCTCGGGATGGTTCCCGGATCGGCCACGGCGACGGGGAATATTTCAGTCACCGGTGGCTTGGCCTTGTGTACGTTTGGTTTGATTAACTGGGCTGGCATTAGAAAATACGGTTTGATTCACCACATTAAAAATTTCATTCCTCATGGTCTTCCTGGTTGGCTTGTTCCCTTGATGCTCCCCTTAGAATTAATCGGTCTTCTCACCAAAAGTTTTGCCCTCTGTATTCGTCTTTTCGCCAACATGATCGCCGGCCACATCGTCATCCTCGCTTTTCTCTCCATGATTTTTCTTTTCAACTCTGTCCTGGTCGCTTTGGGCGCGGTCCCGATGGCGGCGGCCTTGAGCCTTCTTGAAGTCTTCGTGGCCTTTCTCCAGGCCTATGTCTTTACGCTTTTAACATCCATTTTTGTCGGTGCGTCTCTGCACCCGCATTAAATTTAAAATCAATTAGGAGGATACATAGTGATTACGCAAAACATGTTGTACTTGGGACTTGGTTA
>CAZJOE010000393.1:0-2383 GCA_964547555.1 uncultured Elusimicrobia bacterium
TGTGGTTATCGTTGCTAAATTCAAAGAAATCCAACCCTCTTTAAAACATTTGGGAATACCTTGGATCTCAGATTCCATCAAGCAGTACCTCTCTGAAAAAGAAAATGTGAAAACAACGTTGGGAGTGACCATCCATGCCACTCACCTTCAGGGTCCAAATGAGCTGCCGGATTATCTCCGCAGCATTACCGGGAAGGTCAATGCGCTGTGGCTCCCGCCCGATCCCCATTTAATTTCCCCTTCCAGCTTGGCCATTATCAAAGAATTTTCCTGGGCCAATGATATTCCATTTTTTTCTCCGACTGAAGGATTGGCCGAACAAACGGCCTTGGGCACGGTATCGAGCTCCTTCGGTGAAATTGGCCGAATGGCCGGTCGGATTGCTCAAGAAATAATGAATGGTGTTCAAGCCGAGGAGGATTATTTTCCTGAAAAAGTGCGAACAATAATAAATATGACTGCGGCAAAAGAAACCAATATCGCCATTCCACCGGAAATCACAAAAACCGCAGATCGAATTGTCCCATGAGACTTCAGGGAAAAATATTATCGTTTCTCTTATCATCCTCTTTATTGGCCGGCGCGTTAATTATATGGATGACCTTAAATTCCGTCGAAACCATTCTCACCAATCAGGCCACCCACACGGCCCTCACAGAAATAACAGCTCTCTCCTTTGATATTGCCGAGGGATACAAAACCAACGATGAAATATTTCTTTTAATGAAACTGCAAAATTCCCAAAGCCTCACCCATGCTTCTCAAGCAATGGCGCTTGACCAAAAAGGACAGGTCTTGGCGCACACGAATGTGGCTGAAAAAGGAAAAATCTATACGGATCCTTTAAGCCAATCCATGAGTGAAACAGAGACTCCCCACACAAAAATCGAAAGGCGGGGACTGGAATCAACCATGGATGTTTCCGCGCCAGTTTGGGAAACACCCGCCAAAATATCAGAGGAAGAATTGCTTTTTGGTGAAGCGGGTGAATTCGAATCTAAAAAAAGAATTGGGACCGTCCGACTAACGATTCCTCTTAAAGAATCGGTCTTGGTTAAAAATAAAATCATCAACCGAATGATCGGGACGATGATGGCCATCGGATTGGTGGCTCTCAGTTTGGCTCTGCTGCTCCTGAATGGCTTATTAAAACCCATTAAGAATTTGGCGCAAGGAACAGCTCAAATCTCGAAAGGACTCTATGGAGCTCTCATACCGGTTTCGTCCAAAGATGAATTAGGAGAACTTGCCATCGACTTCAACCGAATGAGCAGCATCCTGGCTGAGACAACGGTATCCAAAAATTTCATGACGGGAGTTTTCGCCAATATGCTGGACCCGCTTTTTGTGGTGGCCTCCAATGGGACCATTCGAATGGCCAATCAAGCGGCATTGGGGTTAACGCGCTACACTGAAAAAGAACTTATTGGAACGCCGGTTGAAATTTTATTTTCAGAAAAGAAGGATTTTTCCAGAATATTTTCCAACCAACCCGCAACAGAAGGAACGGCGGGAGGAGGAGTTATAAATAACAAAGAAATCGACTTGGTTGCGAAAACCGGAGCCGTGGTCTCCGTTCTCTACTCTGTTTCAGAGCTCAAAAATTCTCAAGGATTAATTGAGGGCCATATTATTGTCGCAAGAGATATAACGGAAAGGAAACGAATGGAAACCATTATCCGCCGCACAGAAAAAATGTCGGCGGTCGGCCAACTGGCGGCCGGCGTGGCCCATGAAATTAACAACCCTCTTGGAGTTATTTTGGGGTTTGCACAATCGTTGGTGAGAAGGCTTCAGAAAGACGACCCTATGGAATTGCCGGTGAGGTCCATTGAAAGAGAAGCCATTCGGTGCAAAAATTTGGTTCAGGATCTACTGACTTTCTCTCGAGTCTCCAATAGTCAACATGAATCCATAGATTTAAACAAAGCGATTGAATCTTCGATGTCCCTTATTTCGACAAAAGCAAAAATAGCGAATGTTTCAATCGTTCAGGAGTTATCACAAGTTCTACCGCGGATTGCCGGAAATTCGAATCAGCTTCAGCAGGTGCTTATCAATCTCGCGACGAACGCTATCGATGCGATGCCCAAAGGCGGCACCTTAACGGTTATAACCGAAAATATAAATGAGAATTCACTTTCGTGGGTTCTTTTGCGAATCATTGATAATGGGATGGGAATACCGCCCGACAATATGGATCGAATCTTAGAACCTTTTTTCACCACGAAGGAAATTGGAAAAGGAACCGGACTCGGGCTTAGCTTGGTACATGAAATCGTCAAGAAACATTCAGCAATCCTCGAAATTCAAAGCAACCCGGGCCGTACCGAATTTCTTATTAAGTTTCCTGTCCTAAGACAAACCCCTTCCACAAATCACT
>CAZJOE010000394.1:0-2380 GCA_964547555.1 uncultured Elusimicrobia bacterium
GAAAAGCATGTCGCCTTTGAACGTAAGAATAGAATCATGGCTGTGATGGGTGCCGATTACGGGCCTTTCACCGGTTATGTTGGAGCCATCCGATCTGACGGGGGATTTGGTGTGAACTTTAGGCCGCTCTGGAAGAGCAAGAAATGGGCGCGCCGTGTTGAACTCAATGCAGAGGCGATGGATTTCAGTCGGGACCGCGTGGTACAGGGAAAGAAACTTGATTCTGCTTTCGTTGGCGCGGGGCTGCGCGTGGCGCTGACCCGGTGGTGGTGGGTGGGCGTGAGACAGGAAGATCTCCTGGAAAGATCTGCGTTTCAAGCGTATACCAATATCATCTTCCGCGATGAAGATTTCGCATATCTTATGGGCCTGGCCAGCGTGGCCCGATAAAGGAGAACTTGATGGTAAAACCAACCCGGCTTTACTCTCTTTCTCAAGTAGGCGGGCAGTGCGTCATGGTGTTAGAGGAAATAGACGGCCCGCGTTTGTTACCGATTTGGATCGGTCTTTACGAAGGGGGCGCGATCGGCATGGCGCTTTCAGGCCAACAATTCCCGCGACCTCTCACGCATGATCTTTATATTCGCGTCCTCGAAGAATTGGGAGCGAAAGTTAAACAAGTCATTATCACCGAATTAAAAGATTCCACTTTTTTCGCCGAGATCTGTCTGGTCAAAGACACCCAGGAAATTTTTATCGACGCCCGTCCCAGCGATTCGGTGGCCATTGCCGTTCGCGCCAAATGTCCGATTCTTGTATCCGAGCAAGTTTTTAAAGCGTGTCCTGAGCTTTTAAAGCCGATCTCCGAAGATGAAGTAAGCGATTTTAAAAAGAAACTCGAACACATGACGCCGGAAGATTTTTTCAAGGACCTTAAAGAAAAAGGAAAAGATGAGCCGGGCGAAACTCCTGAGCCGAATCCGGAGAGCTGACTATGCTGCATTTAATTAAACTCGTCGTTTTGTTGGCCGGCCCGTTGATTGGATATTTGTCTTATCACACCCAAGATGCGGCGCTGGTTGGATTGGGCGTGTCATCCATCGTCGTCATGGTGGTTCTTATCTTTGAACGGATCCCGCTCGATACCTTGATCTTCGCTGCGATCGGCGCCGGCGGCGGATTTTTCCTTGCTAAAGCGTTGGACTGGATCGTTTTTAAAACCGACAACCCTTCCTATTACGGTTTCATGGAAAAATATTCGGGCCTGATCAATATCCTTTTCGCCTGCATGGGTTTCATGATCGCTTTGAGTAAAAAAGGGGAATTGGACCTTTTGGACAAAGACATCATTGTGAAGGGCGGGAAAAACAAAGACGTCAAAATTCTCGACACCTCGGTCCTTATTGACGGAAGAATTTGCGATGTGGTGGAAACGGGATTTATGTCGGGAAAGATTGTGGTTCCCCGATTTGTTTTGCATGAACTCCAGCAAGTGGCCGATTCATCGGACGCCACCAAACGTCAGCGCGGCCGCCGGGGATTGGATATTTTGAAACGACTGCAAGACGTTCCGGAAATCAATCTCAAAATTTACGACAAAGATTTTCCGCACATCAAAGAAGTCGACACCAAAGTCATGGAGTTGGCCAAGGAATTGGGCGGCAAGGTGGCGACCACGGATTTCAATTTGAACAAGGTGGCGGCGCTTCAAGGGATCGCTGTTTTAAATATTAATGATTTGGCCGGAGCTTTGAAAACGGTGGTCCTTCCCGGAGACAACTTGGTTATTTTTCTCGCCAAAGAAGGCAAAGAGAAAGCGCAGGCCGTTGGATATTTGGATGATGGAACCATGGTGGTGGTCGATGACGGCAAGCCGCATATCGGCAAGCGGGCCAACGTCCACGTGAACTCGATTCTTCAAACGTCGGCCGGCCGCATGATTTTTGCCCGTGCCAATGACGCTTTCTCCGTTCCTATTCAAGGTGGCCCTTCCAAAGAAAGTGCGAGCGGAGAATCCACTCCTTCTCTTTTTTAAAGCCCGATGAGTACGGGGGTTGTTTTGTTGGCCGCCGGCTCCGGCCTGCGGTTCGGAGGGAAAACTCCCAAACAATTTCTCACCCTGCAGGGCGAGCCGCTTTTTGTGAAATCTTTCCGCACCTTTGCCGCGCTTCGGTCCATTTCTCATATTGTTGTTGTGGCCGCTCCTCATCAGAAATCTCTTGTTGAAAAAAAATTGCGGGGGATTCGAACCGGGGTTTCTGTCGTGGTGGTAAAAGGCGGGTCATTCCGAGGAGAATCCGTCCGAAATGGATTGCGCGGTTTTGAAAATGTTCCGGATATTGTTTTGATCCACGACGCCGCGAGACCTCTGGTGGATAGAGAGATTGTTCTTCGTGTTGAAGACGCCGTCCGGAAGACCGGTGTCGCTGTGGCGGCGTGG
>CAZJOE010000395.1:0-2366 GCA_964547555.1 uncultured Elusimicrobia bacterium
CGCCGGCAGAATTTGACTCTCTCAAAGAAGAAGCATTACAATGCGGCTTCCTCGACGTTGCCTCTGGCCCCCTGGTTCGAAGCTCATACCACGCCGACGTCATGGCTTATGAAAGAAACAGCCTTTAATCACATCCACCGTCAACTCGGCGGAAAGATGGTCGAATTTGGCGGATGGGACATGCCCGTCCAATACACAACCATTACTCAAGAACACAACGCGGTCCGCACCGCTGCAGGGGTATTCGATATTTCTCACATGGGACAAGTTTTGGTGTGGGGCCTTGAGGCTGAAGACTATCTTCAGTATTTGGTTTCCAATGATGTTAGAAAAGCCACGCTTGGCAAAGGCGTCTATGCCCATCTCCTTAATGAAACCGGCGGCGTCATCGATGACATTTTTATTTACCGAATTGAAGAGGAGAAATTCCTCGTCATTGTGAATGCCTCTCGAGCCGACGTGGATATGGCTTGGATGAAAAAAATCCATGCTTCCAATTTCGATTGCACCATCATGGAAGCTCCTTTCGCCGCCGCTCTGGCACTTCAAGGTCCCAATGCTGTTAAGATTCTTGGTCAATTTTCCGATGATATTGCAGGGATGGCACGGTTTGGCATCGCAGACATGCAATTGGCCGACCTTTCCTTCTTGGTGGCCCGAACCGGATACACCGGCGAAGATGGGTTCGAGCTTTTCGCTCCCGCCGGACATCTACTCCATTTTTGGCCTCTCTTACAAAGTGTTGGTAAAGAGTTCGGACTTCTTCCTTGCGGTTTGGGGGCCCGAGATACGTTACGGACCGAAGCGGCTTACCCTCTTTATGGCCATGAACTAGACGAGCAACACACCCCCTTTCAAGCGCGCTTAAGTTGGGTGGTTAAATTAGAGAAAGGCAAGTTCATCGGTCAGGAAGCGCTGCTTAAACAGAAATCGGCTGGGTTTTCTGAAAAACTTTTTGGTTTTAAGGTGGAATCAGGCGGAGTAGCACGGCCCGGAGGAAAGATCCTTATTAATAGGAAGGAAGTGGGGACCGTCGCCAGTGGGACTTTTGCTCCAACGCTTGGTTTCTCGATTGGAATGGCCTATTTGCCAACCGAAACTGCCGATGAAGGAACCCCCTTAACCATCCTTCAAGGAACCCGCGAATTGCCGGCGGCTACGACGAAGATGCCTTTTTACAGGAAGCCCGTGAATGTGTAAACTCCGGCTCCAATAACTGAGGAGGACGCACCCTTGATCAACCCCGACCAATGTTTATTTGCCAAAAGCCATGAATGGATTTCAACCGAAGGAACGGTTGGCATTTCAGATCACGCCCAACGTGAAATCACCGACGTGGTGTTTGTCGAACTTCCCAAAGTGGGACGTGTCATCAAAGCCGGCGAACCTTGCGCTGTGGTGGAATCAGTGAAAGCGGCATTCGATATTTATGCGCCGGTTTCCGGAAAAATTTTAAAAGTAAATGCGGAAGTATCAAAGAACCCCGCCGTTGTGAATCAATCGCCTTATGATAAAGGATGGCTGTTCACCATGGAGCGATCGGACAAAGCGGACGACATGAAGCTGATGTCCCACTCCACTTACCAAAAATCTTTAGAGGAGGATTCCCACTAACGCCATTCCATGTTTCATCCCAACTCTTCCACAGACGAAAAAGAGCTTTTAGAAGGAATCGGTGTCGCCCGGTTTGAAGACCTTCTTAAAAACATCCCCGCCAAACATTTAAATCCCGGTTTGGGACTTCCCAATAATCAAACCGAGATGGAGCGGACCACAGCGCTGCAGGCGCTCGCCAATAAAAACATTTTGCCGCTTAGTTTCTTGGGCGCCGGTTCTTACGATCACTTTATTCCGGCCGTCGTTCCGGCCATTACCTTCCGTGGAGAATTCGCCACCGCTTACACGCCTTATCAACCGGAAGCAAGCCAAGGCACGCTGCAAACAATTTTTGAATTCCAAAGTATGGTCGCTGAGATTTACGGAATGGACTTGGCCAATGCTTCCCTCTATGACGCCGCCACCGCTTTGGCCGAAGCGGCCTTGGTGGCCTTCCGCCACACGGATCGCCCTGTGCTTCTTATTCCCGACGCGCTTCATCCCCATTATCGCCGAACGCTCGAAACCTATTTCTCTGAAAACTCCGCCTATAAGATTGTCGTCATTGCATGCCCGGAAGGCGTGATTGATCAGAACGATTTGGATGCCAAGCTCAACACTCATAAAGACCAAGTCGCAGGCATCGTTCTTCAAACCCCCAATTTCTTTGGTTGCTTGGAAGATGGATTCGTCATCGGCGAGAAGGCCCATCAAGCCGGCGCCCTTTTAATCGCCGCCTCTAATCCTCTTGCTCTGGGGCTTATCGCTCC
>CAZJOE010000396.1:0-2362 GCA_964547555.1 uncultured Elusimicrobia bacterium
CATTTACCACGGCGAATCATTGGACAAGCATTCCGACTTCTTAAGCCGTTTGGATTCAGTCGAATTCGAATATGCCGAAGGAAAAGATGAAATCAAAATGCTCATGGCTTCGGTTTATTGGAGAGCCGACAAAGAACTGCAAAAGAAATGGGACAAAGATTCGTTTGAATCCATAGTGACAGGGTTGGTTAAAGTGGCTGGAGAAATTCGCGCCTATGCTGATTTGCCAGAAGGAATAAACGGCCGTGTCCCTCCCCTCGATCCGCGCCAGCTTCAGCGTATGCTCACCAATTTGCTTCATTTTCCCAAAGACCTTTCTTACCTTCGAGATGTATTTGAAATGGATTATCCACTGAAAGCCATTGAAGAACATGCACGAACCAAATTTGAAGACAAGCTTTACAACGGCTCCGACGCCTGGTTTAAAAATTTCAAAAAATCAAACGAGTTTGATTTCACCAAACGTTGGGTGACAGAAACCAAGGATACAGTGAGCGTTGTTGATGTGGGTTGGCCGATTGTCAATGAAGAAAAAGGCGTGGTGACTTTCGGAAGAAAAGAAGTCTGTGATGTATTTGATTTGCCGCTGGGCAATTTTCCGCTTGAGTTGGCCGAGATCAAACGTTTCGCAGACACGCCGGACAACCGTTTGGCGCTGTGGCTCTTGGCCAAAGATTTGAAAATGGGTTTTCACACGGGCCTTTTGGGAGAAAAAGGTTCCGGAAAAACGGAAATGATTTTGTTCCTTATGCACACGCTGTTGCGCTGGGACATGCGCGTGCCTCCTCAAATCACCAAGAAAACCAGAGGGTCTGAAGCTTTGGGGCAATATGGTTTAAAAGACGGCAGAACTTATTTTCCTCCTTCTCAACTTCAACTGGCGGCTGAAAATGACCAGCACATTTTCTACACCGAAATAAACCAAGCCGAACCGGATGTGTTGGCGGCTTTTCACAATTATCTTGAATATTTCTTTTTTACGGCCACCAGCGGCCAGGTGGTGCGCGGGAGAAAAAGCATGCTGTTTGATGGAAACCCCAAAGCTTCCCACTATTCTGCGGAATCATTCAGCGCCGAATTTTCGTCCCGCTTGCGTATGCATTATGTTCCTGCCATGAACCGCACAAGAATGCTGCAATTGTTAAGGGCGGATGCCGCTTACTATCAAACGCTGTTCAAGGAAAAAAAGAAAACGTGGTGGACCCCTTCGGAAAGTGATTTGGAAGCAATGGCCGATGCTTTCGTTAAGTTGATGGAAGCCTATGAAGACAAAAAATCGTTGCCGTTTCCTCCCGACTATCGCCAGTTTAAAGGCTTCTTGCTCTCCCTGGGAACAAATCCCACCTATGGAATAGACGCCCAAAAGAAGTTATTGAGTGCGCTTGTCATCACCAAGCGCGAGCCGCATATCGTGGCGGAAGGTTGTTTAAAACCTCTGATACGAATCGAGCAAAGCAGAAATGTGGCACACATCGCTCGAACAAACGGTTTATCACCCGTTATTGCCGAAGGATTGGGAGAAATTGCGCGTGCCGGTGTTACAAGAGGGTTGGTTGCTGCGGGAGAAAAATGGGTGAAAGTGGTAGAGGCTATCAACACCGCACCGGAAGATTTTGAGACGCCGGAAAAAACGGCGAAGAAGATTGCCACATCTCTAGGAGCCTGGAATGCCAAAGTGGTCTCTGAAGCCGCGTCCGGCACAAAACTTCAGGAGGCGTTAGACAAACTTCAAAAACCAAAACTCCCTGAACCCATTGACAACGGCGTTGATGCCTGGGTTACCGAACTCCGCCAGAGATTCGACGCATTGGTTAAACCCATCACCAACAGTCGCCGCACAGCTCCACCTTCTAAGTTAGTGGCCCCTCCTTCCGCCGCGGTGCCTTCCACTATTTTTACGCCGCCTTATGATCCGTTGGACTTAAACAGCTACGAAGCGGTGGATGTCATGGAGGTCACAGGATTTCCTACAGACAGCGATTCTTTTACCTTCTCTCCGAACGGAAAATTTTTCTTTTCAAATTCGGCAGAGTACATAGAGCGAGGGACTTGGAATCCCCGTCTTGGCAAGTGGGATTCAAAAAAACTGCTGAAACAAATGGGGAAAATATCTTTTACGCCCGAAGGCAGAGTTTTGATATTCGACTGGGCAAAGAAAAGTTTAACAGAATTTTCTTTTAATAAAAAAACAGGGGCGCTTTTTTCTCCTGTTGACGTTTGGCCTAAAGATACCACCGGTCGAAAGTTGGATCTTGGGAGACACGGTGTTGTTATTTCTCCTAATGGGTTAATGGCAATTGCCCATTTGGCGGATGGAGCATTGATGGTGTGTGATCGCACCCTGAAGGGAGAACTAAAGGGA
>CAZJOE010000397.1:0-2351 GCA_964547555.1 uncultured Elusimicrobia bacterium
CGCATAGGCCTCGGCGTATGCCAAAAGACGAATGAGAGCCAACCGTTCGCGGGAATCAGTAATCTCTCCACCGCTGATTTTGTTCAATTCCTCATCACCGATGCCGGCATATTTCTCTCGAAGGGGTTTTAACACTCGATCCAACTGTTCTCTGGGAGCTGTGAGATGCCGTTCAAGTTGACGGAACAGGTTTCTTATTTCACCTTTTTTCGGATAAGGGAATGTTTCTATGGGAAGCGAATTGGAGAAAGGAGCTCGTGCCACTGGAAAAAATTTTGCCGGTGTTTGCATGGCGCGGGCCCATGCGTCTGGAGAAAATTTCTCAGAACGGGCCCAGGGCGCCCAGGCCATTACAGCCGGTGGACGAAGAGGTTGATGGGCCGCCGCCAAATCGCTGTCGCGGTCCTTTAAATTTCCCTGAGTTTCGAAGCGTTTAACCCAACCCAAATCATATTGTGGACGTCCCCCACGGGCTTCATCTTCTTGAAATCGATCAAGATGTAGCTGAATCATCAAACGGCTATCTGTATAAATAAGTCCTGAAATGAGAAGAATGGCTCCCAACGATATGAAAACCACATAATTATTGGCGGGATTTAGGATTAAAGCAGAAGCTAAACTGGCAATGATATCGAGAAACAAAACAGCACGGGAAATCAATCTCATTTGTTGCCAAAATTCATAACCCGCTTTGATACCCGTATAGATTTGACCATCGGTGACGGGTGTGTGGTCTTTGGCAAATTTCAATATGTCGACGTGGGGAATATCAGCAAATACAACGGTTAAATCTTCGTTCACTTGGACACCTGTTTTCAAGAAGGCCCGAATATGAGCTTTTTCCTCAAACCATCCCCGAATCCTCATGTGAAGGCCTCGATGGTCCTTAGCAGGAGAATTGGCAACTTGTAGAGATCCGGCCGCCACAGGCTCAATCTGCAGTCCTGTTCCGTTGGTTCCTCCAGTCTCGCGATTTTTTTTATAGACGACTTTTTGGGCTGATAAAGTGATTTGGTCTAAGCCGAGGTTCGTTGCAATGGGATGGATGCTAGTGAGGGGAATATGGTTCGTAATAGATGAATCGATAGTGATAGTGGCTTCGACCGGCATTGCCCTTACCCAACGACTGAAGAGTTTTTCAAATAATTCAGATTTTGGGAGATCAGGGGTGAATACAAATTCAGGACGATCCGACAGTTTCCATTCGGTGTTCATGAGATTGTGGATCGCAAATTGTTCTCCATTGTGAATTTGGTTATTAATTTCAATGGCAATAGTCGGAGACTCGCTTTTTTCCACCACCTTTATCTCTAGGGTCCCAAATATTTGCTGCCACCAAAGAGGACGCTTTTGCCACCAACGGGGAGGGATAACCATAACTTCGTAGGCTCTCAGCACAATTCCTGTGGGAGCTTTTTCTTCAATTTTGATTCGGAACTTGTCTCCAAATTCGTCTATCACCAAACCTTCCATTGCAATCTCATGAGACAGCGCAATTTTTGTTAACTCTGGAGTTGCTCTGACAAAGCCAAGAGTTTCGTAGTTGATGGTTTTTCGAGTCAAATACCAAGCAATAAGGAAGTTGATTTCGGGAGATTTATGCCGGTCATCGGCCACGTACAGTTTCATCAACTGCAAAGCCAGGCTATTTCTGTCTTCCTTTGTTCCACGAGTCACAATGACATCGCAAGCGTTTTTAAAAACATCGCCATCTCCGAGCCATAGGCATCCGAGAAGAAAGGGAATAGAAACCATAGAGCGAGATTCGCTGATTCGAATGCTATCCAACTGAGCTTTCCTGGCTTTATCTGTTTTAAGGTTGTTAAAAAATTGAATCACTTCTTCGGGTTCCTTGATTTTGTCTGGTGAGATGGTAGGAACGAGCAAAGCGCGACGGAGGGTAATAAGGTTTTTGCCCTTAGTGGGATTCTCAAAGAAATCCCAACCGTCGGTGGCTTTGGATTCCTGAAAAGCGCCACGCAAGGCAGTACGATAGGAAGGAGCATTGTCTTCCCATTTGATCTCAAGATAGCCATCTATAATTTGGGTGACCACATGGACCGTTGTCGCTTTATCGGTAATAGCGTTTCTAATCATTTGTTCCAATTCCATAGATAAAAAAGAGGTAATGCCTTCATCGGCAAGAAAACCTTGCTTGGAAAGGTTGTTAACGAGGTCAAACATGCCAATCCACTGGCGAATGTTTTTTAGAGGAGTGGAAGAAGAGAGATCTTGAATATTTAACGGGTTCCCCAATTGGATGGGGGCAGAAGGAATAGACGTGGGAGTGTTCGCCGGGGTCTTTTTTTCTTCTACTGGCGTGGCGGGGTCCATTTCCTTTTTTTTTTTTT
>CAZJOE010000398.1:0-2350 GCA_964547555.1 uncultured Elusimicrobia bacterium
TTTATGATCGTCAGGGAGGAGAAGTAAGAAAACTGGAAGGAAACAACGGCCAGGCGCTTTGGGATGGCCGCAACACGCAAGGAGAAGTGGTGGCTTCAGGCACTTATTTGGTGGTCCTCAAACAAGGAAATAAAGTCCAGAAGAAAAAACTCGTCGTCATGAAGTAAAATACGCTCCTGTTAGTTTAAGGGAGCGTGGAATGTCGGAAGAGATTATTTCGATTAAAGATGTGGAGCATGTGGCCAAATTGGCGCGCGTGGCCATATCCGCGGAAGACAAAGTTAAATATCAGCAGCAGCTGGAAAAGATCCTCGGCTATGTCAGCCAGTTGAAATCCAAAAATACCGATGGGGTTCCTCCCACCGCTCATCCCTATGACATTTCCAACGTCTGGCGCGAAGATGAAGCCCGCCCTTTTGAAGATCTACCCAACCTCCTTAAAAACGCCCCCGAACTGGAGGCGACTTTTTACAAAGTCAAAAAGGTCATCGAATGAGCCTTCACGCCCAAACCGCCGTTGATATCGCCGCCGGTATTAAGGCCAAAAAATTTACCGCTCGCGCCGTTGCCGAGTCTTCCTTGAAAGCCATCCGCGAGGAAAATGCGGCGCTCAATGATTTCATTACCGTTTTAGAGTCCTCTGCTTTACAGGCGGCCGACGCGGTGGATCAAAAAGTAAAAGAAGGGAAACCTCTCGGTCGTTTGGCCGGCGTGCCCGTGGCCATCAAAGACAACATGATGATCAAAGGCGCTCGAACCACCTGCGCCTCAAAAATTTTGGGCGACTACACGGCCCCTTACAATGCGACCGTCATCGAAAAATTAGCGGCTGAAGATGCGGTCTTCGTTGGAAAAACCAATATGGATGAGTTCGCGATGGGATCTTCCACCGAACATTCCGCGTTTGGTTTGGCTCGAAATCCTTGGAACAAAGAATGTATTCCAGGCGGGTCTTCCGGGGGAAGCGCCATTTCCGTGGCCACACGTTCCGTTCCTATTTCTTTGGGAAGCGATACGGGGGGATCGATTCGCCAGCCCGCTTCGCTTTGCGGAATTTTGGGAATGAAACCAACTTACGGCCGCGTATCGCGTTATGGACTTGTGGCCTTTGCGTCGTCGTTGGATCAAATCGGACCGTTTGCTCATTCTGCTGAAGATATGGCGCTGGCCCTCTCTGTCATCAGTGGTCATGATCCAAAAGATTCGACTTCCGTCGAGAAAGAAGTTCCTGCTTATGGAAAAGAATTGGGGAAAGATTTAAAAGGGCTGCGGGTGGGAATTCCCAAAGAATATTTTGTAAGCGGGCTCGATCATGAAGTAGAAATTAAAGTGTTGCAAGCGGCTCAAGTGCTGAAAAATTTAGGCGCAGAAATCTCCGACATTTCCCTCCCGAATTCAGAAGCCGCCCTGGCGGTTTATTACATCATCGCCCCGGCGGAAGCGAGTTCCAATCTCTCCCGGTTTGATGGAATGCGCTATGGTTTTAGAAATAAAGAAGCTTCCAATTTAATTGAGCAATATGGATTCAACCGGCGGGATGGTTTTGGGCCCGAAGTAAAGCGCCGCATCATGATCGGAACCTATGCACTTTCTTCCGGATATTACGACGCGTTTTATGCAAAGGCTCAGCGCGTTCGGACCCTCATCAAGCAGGACTTCGACAACGCCTTCAAAAAAGTAGACGTGATGCTGACGCCTGTGGCTCCGACGCCCGCTTTTAAAATCGGAGAAAAATTAGACGATCCCTTGACCATGTATTTGTCGGATATTTTTACGATCCCTTGTAATCTGGCCGGTATTCCCGGCCTCTCGGTTCCCGCCGGATTTAGCGCGAAAGGCCTGCCGATCGGCGCGCAATTGTACGCTCCTTCGTTTCAAGATGAACTTCTGATTCGCGTCGCTGATGCGTATTTGCGGGAAACAAAATGGCATCAGAGAAAACCTTGATCTGTCCTTCTTGCGATCACCCCCACCCCGATAAAGTTCGTTATTGCGGCCGTTGCCGCATGAATTTAAGCCCTCGAAATCTTTCCTTCACGAAATTCCGCGACCATATTTATTGGGTCCTCCGTCGAGGAAATGCCGGATTTTTGTCAGGCCTCGTCGCTTGGTTTTTTATTCCCGCTTTAAGCCGCGTGATCGCGAGCGATTCCAATTCTTTGATTTATTTTTTGGTGATCGGAGTTTTGGGGGGAACATTTTTGGGATGTGTGGATGGAATGGTGGAAGAGTCGACGCCGAAAACAATTCGGGGCGCGCTTTTGGGGGGCCTCGGCGGTTTGGCCGGCGGATTTTTTTTCAACATTCTTAATCCCTCGCTTCCGCCTGAAAAAATTCATTGGGGATTTTT
>CAZJOE010000399.1:0-2350 GCA_964547555.1 uncultured Elusimicrobia bacterium
CCCCTCGGCAAGCAATCGCTTAAATCAAAACCGAAACCCGCCGTTAAACCTTCCGGGGTGATGCCGATTCCCGGGGTCAAACCCCTTGCCGCAACGGTGATCGAAAAAATTGGCCGCAACGACGCCTGCCCCTGTGGGAGCGGAAAGAAATACAAGAAATGCCACGGGCAATAACGCCCCCAATTTTATTTTTCTCTGTTCTCTCCGGACTTCTTCTCGGTTTCTCATTCCCGCCTTTTGGATTTTCTTTTCTTGCTTGGGTTTTCCTTGTTCCTTTGTTCCTGTCGGAAAGCGATAACCGGTTAAATTTATTTATCCGTGGTCTTATCGCAGGCACGATTGGAAACTTCATTATCTTTTCTTGGATTTGGAAAACTTTTCAAGCCGCTGAAGTCTCCGTTTTTACCACTCTTCCCGCTTGGTTTTTTTTGGCCCTCGTCTTGGGGCTCTATGGGGGGATTTTTTTATGGGCCCTTTCGTTCGTTAAGTCGGATGCCTTAAAACCTTGGATCGGCGCCGCCTTGTGGGTGGCTTTGGACAGCATTAAATCCCACATCCTCACCGGGTTCCCTTGGGCGCTTCTTTCTCATTCTCAAGCCACTCATTTGAATTTAATTCAAATTGCTTCCCTAACCGGCGCTGAGGGAATGACCTTCCTTATTGTTCTCTTTAACCTTTCTTTGGCTATTTTTATTCGGAAAATCAGGACGCCCAAGTTTCTTGGATTGGCGATGCCTCTTATTCTCATTGGAGGCGTCTATGGATGGGGACGATCGAGGTTAAATGAACACCCTTCTTCTTCGGTTCGGACCCTGCGTATCGCCGTGCTTCAGGGGAATATCGACCAATATCAGAAGTGGGACCTGACCTATGAGAAAAGTATTCGTGAGGTCTATGATGAATTGGCTCGGACGGCCCTGTTGGGAACGCCGGACCTGATGATTTGGCCGGAGAGCGCGGTGCCCGGATGGTATCCGAACGAAAGGATTTATGTGGATTGGATACGCCGTATCTCCCATGACACCAAAGCGGCCCAACTTTTTGGGGCCGTCAGCTCGCGAGAAGGAAAAGATTTTAATTCAGCGTTCCTTGTGGACGTCGCCGGCCTCATGGAAAACAGTTACGACAAAATCCATTTGGTTCCTTTCGGCGAGTACATTCCCTTTGGTAAACCATTGGCCAAAATTGTTCCTTATCTGGGAAAGTTGGGGACTTTCACGGCGGGATCAAAGCCGGTTGTGTTTAAGTTTAAAGGAATCAATCTGGCACCCAACATTTGTTATGAGGCCGTTTTTCCCGGCTTGGTCCGGGGGTGCGTGAAAGCTGGCGGAGAAGTTTTGATAAACCTGACGAATGATGGATGGTATCTCGATACCGGCGCGCCGATGCAGCATTATGTGACGAATATCTTTCGCGCCATTGAGAATGGCCGAATCCTCGTGCGGGCGGCCAACACGGGAATTTCCGCGGCCCTGGATTTCAATGGTAGAGAAATTTTCCGTTCTCCTTTAAATGAACGGGGGATCTATTTCGCCGACCTTTCCGTTCCCGATGACTTGCCTCAAACTTTTTTTAATAAGTTTGGTTCTTGGTTCACTTATCTTTGTTGGATCTTCTGCCTCTTTGTATACTCCGGCCCATGTCTCGCGAAATTAAACTTCAAATCGAAAAACTAACTCAGAAAATCTCCGACCTTGGGAGGTTTCTTTGACGTCGCTTCCAAACGAGAGAACATTAAAGTCCTAGAAGAAAAATCCTCCGTTTCCGAATTTTGGCAAGACCCTTCCAACGCCAAAAAAGTCATGACCGAATTAAACCACAACAAAGAAACAGTCCAGTTGTGGGAAAAACACCAAAGCCACCTTCAAGACCTCACCGCGCATTTGGAATTGGCCCTTGAAGTGAACGATGAGAATGAACTGAAAGAGGTCCAGTCCGGCCTCAATAAACTTTCGACAGATTTAAACGAGCTCGAAGTCCGCGCGCTTTTGAATGGTCCCATGGACAATTCCAATGCCATCGTGACCGTTCATGCGGGAGCGGGAGGAACGGAAGCCTGCGACTGGGCGGAAATGCTTTTTCGGATGTACACGCGTTGGGTCGAACGGAAGGGTTTTGAGATGGATATCGTGGATTATTTGCCGGGAGACGGCGCCGGAATTAAAAAGGTGACCGCTTTGGTGAAAGGCCCCTTCGCTTTTGGACTCCTCCGGTCGGAAGGCGGGGTGCATCGCTTGGTAAGAATATCTCCGTTTGACTCCAACGCCCGCCGACATACATCGTTTGCTTCTTGTGACGTCATTCCTGAAGTCGACGATAATATTGAAATTGTCATTTCTGAATCTGATCT
>CAZJOE010000400.1:0-2348 GCA_964547555.1 uncultured Elusimicrobia bacterium
GGCGCTTAAATTAATTAATACGGCTGAGACAGGTTCTCCGATAAAGGGCATTTTTGGAAAAAGGTGGACGGGGATTTTTACCACTCGATCAATGCGAAGGCGTTTATGTTTCCGTTTATTGCTGTGCATTTTAGAACTTCATCACAGCGGCGTAACGGAAGGTGTTTCCTAAATCTCCGAAGGGAACCCAGGCGACATCGAGATCAAATTGTTTATAACCCAATCCTCCGCCTAAGGACAAGCCGGATCCATCGGCGTCCGTGTTGGACGTGTTGTACCCACCGCGAATCGCAAATCTGAAATCATTCCGGATCGGACGAGCGTATTCTCCTCCTCCTGCGAATTGAACATCGTTGTCGCGCGGCTTTTTAACATTCAGAGACAAGAGAAGTTTATTGTTGAAGAACTTAGACGAAGCCCCGGCGTCATAGGTCAGCGGCAAGGGATCTGATTCGGAATTGAATTTAACGCCTTGCCCGAAATGCCGGACCGCGAACCCTAAGCGATATGGTTTTTCTTCAAAATCTTTTGTGACCCCGACATCGCCGGTCCACGTTTCTGCTGAAGCTGTGTCAATTTTCTGTTGGAGAAACCGGGCGGTGATCCCTAAGGCCCAGAGGTTTCTGATTTCTCTGGCGAAAGACAATCCGTAAGCGCTATCCATCGATTCAAAATTTCCTTCAAAAGATTCGTCCGCCGTTCTCTTTTCGAGGTCGTCGGCTTTTAATGTGGCCGCAGAAATTCCAAACGTTCCAAATTCACTAGGCAAAGCGAATGCGCCGAAATCATAATTCATTCCCTGGAACCATTCGGTGTGCATCGCGGTCATTTGAGGGCGATCCAATCCCGCTAATCCCGCTGGGTTGTAATAGACCGCGTTGACATCATCCGCCACCGCAACAAAGGCTTCTCCCATCGCTGTGGAACGAGCGCCCGCCCCAATCTTGAGGAACTGCGCGCCACTGGTTCCGGCTTTGCTGTTAGTCGCTGCCTGGCTCACCAAAGGCAAAGCGAAAATAAAAATGAAGAGCGATAAGCGGCGGATCACTTGATCACCGCCATCTTGAAGAATTTCTCATTGGATCCACCGATCGTCAATCGTCCAATATAAACACCCGACGCTACTTTTGCGCCATGATCGTTTTTCCCGTCCCATTCGGTGTAGTTGTGCGCTCCACTGGTCGGTGTAAATTGCAGCGTTCGAACCAAGTCTCCCGCTACGTTGAAAATTTCAATTTCTCCGGATCCAGCGATGGAAGTGGGAACGCTGATTTTGATCATGGTTCCTTCGGTATCCAACGTTTGCGCGCCGGCGTCCTGCATGGTGATGGTTTTGGTTTTTAAATTGAAAGGGTTCGGGAAGTTGACGACTTTTAAGTCCCCCGTATATCCACCGCCCGCAATCACCGATTGGCTTGAAGCAAGAACCGTAAAGACCGAGGCGTGCGCGATTGTGACGCAGATCCGTTCATTGTCGGGGTCGACTGTTTTATTGGTGGATTCCAATAAATATTCGCCGGCGGCTTCGCTGAAGTAATAGATGTTCAGGGAATAGGGATCGGTCGTCCTGTCGACATCATATTGGAGGCAGAGTCTGGCTTCTTTCCCTGTCGGGAAGAAATGGCTCACCCCCGCCGGAAGGAAAATATCATAGAAAGTGCTAAGAGGATCCACCGCCATGGCATCCAGATGTTGAATCGCGGCCGCCATTTCAGAAGGATAAGCTTTGATTCCAAAATGTTTGGCGCCCGCCATGGCCGCGCGTCCGGAACCGATCGGATGTTGGGAGGCAAGAGACGTTTGCGAATCCGCGGACCGGAACTGGACACTTACTTCAAGATTCGCATCGTTGCCGAAAGTGCCAGGTTGAGTTTCGAAACTCGCGGCATCCTCATCCAAATCCGCTTCCCCTCCGCTGGCATTCGCAATCCGCACCGTCCGTTGTTTTCCAATTCCTATGTAGTAGGTGAAGTCTTGGGATTTTGTGTGATTGAGGCCCGTCGTTCCATTGATAGAGACAAAGGTACAGCTGGCCGTTAAAACAAAACTGGTTTCCCCTGCGACCGGGGTATAAGTCACCGTCATGTGTTTTCTATCCGATGTGAGCCAGGTTTCTTCATCATGAGACAAGGAGCCCGTCCCAGTCTTGATTCGGATGATTTTGTCCCATTCTGAATCGTCCGCAATGGTGTTCTCATCGATATCGGTATCGGAGTTTCTTATCGCTTGGGAGAGTTCAAATTGGATGGTCAGGCTGCCATCTGGATTTTTCTTGGCTTGGGTTAAGATGGTTGGAGAGACGTCTTCCACGACGAAATTTTGAATTGTATCTCCGGTGAGTGTGACGG
>CAZJOE010000401.1:0-2345 GCA_964547555.1 uncultured Elusimicrobia bacterium
TTGGTGGAAGTTACTTATCCTTGGATTTACCGGGCCTCTACAAAGAACAGTCGATTGGAATCACGTATGGTCGTGAATTTAACCATCTCTACAATGTGGGAATCGGAATCAAACACTTAACCAAACAAATCGGTTCAGATGAATTTACCTCCAATGCCATTAACCCCTTAACCGGTTCCCCGACGGGAAGTCCCGACCCGGTCTTGGCGGGAGTAAAATCGAAATCAGCTTTTGGCCTCGACTTGGGTCTCCAATATAGATTGAGCAAAGCTTATGCGCTGGGTTTTGCGGCGCGAAATATCAACTCTCCGGACGTCTCTCTCTCGGGCGGATCAGACGAAGCTCCTGCAATCACCACCTTGGCCATTGCCCGAAAAATGAGAGCGGGTTCCCTTGATATCGAAGCGACCAATTGGAAAGGCGCTGAAAATAACACCCGCTTTTCCATGGGAGGCGAACACTGGTTTAAAAATGGTTTTGCGTTACGGGCCGGCGGTGGTTTCGGCTCACGAAACTATTCCAGCCTTTCGATCGGTGCTTCTTACAAAATGGAATCGATCCAATTTGACTATGCAACGGTCCTCCCCCTTCAAGGAATTCAAACCTCTCTGGGCAGTCAACAGATTTCATTAACAATCCGCCTCGGGAAACCGCCGGTTGATCCCATGGAAGCTCAACTTATTAAAGAGAAAGAAGAACGGGTCCGCGCCGAAACCGAAGCGAGAAATGCGATGGCAGAACGGGACCGTCTCAAAAAACAACTGCTCAGCTTGACTGAAGCCAAGAGCCAAGCTCAACAAAACCGTGAGGAAGAAGGGGCACGGCAAGCCCTTGAAGAGGCCAAAGCCCAAGCCGTTCGCCGGAATAGGGAGTCGTCGACTCCCCAAACCAGACCGGACACTTCTTCCCTCAATGAATACACCAATGCTTTAACCGACTATAACGACAAAGTCCGTCAAGGAACCACGCTGGAAGAAAAAGAACAAATTCTCGGTAAACTTATGACCCGCTTTGGAAGATCCAACATCGACCTTTCCACGATCAAACGGGAAATGAAGAGCTTGGAAGTTGAAAAGGTCCGTGCCAAAAAAGACTTTGACCTATCCATGAACTTCTATCAACGGTTGGTCCAACAAGGCGCCAACACCGAGGAGCGCCGCGGAATGCTGCAACGCATCATTCAAAAATACAAAGGCTCCGGAGTCGACATTAAGTCAGCGGATGATGAAATGCGACTTTTGACCAAATAAGAATTAGAATGAGATTTCGATGAAAATCTTAAAAGTAACTTCATCTTTATGGATCGGATTGGTTCTTCTCATTTGCCTGGTCGTGTCAGGTCCCGTGGTTGCTGCCAAATCTCAAAACTTAGGTGGCTTGGAGTTGGAAGAAGTGGCCCCCCGGATCGTGACTCCGAATGGAGACCTGCTTAATGACAAGATTTTTTTCAAGTTCCGTCCCAGCGACAGTCTGCTGGGAATTCCTGTGGAATCGGCCGTCTTCGACATCAATGGTGCGAAAATAGCTGATCTGATCCTCGATCCAAATGATGATAGCAGGCTGACCTGGGATGCCCGCGACAACAGCGGCCAGGTGGTTCCGGCCGGCATCTACGTCTACTCCATAAAGATCGGGAAGAACTTTGCCACAGGAACCGTCGTTGTGGCTCGCTAAACAACACCTCGCACTCCTCTCCCTTGCCTTGAAAAAAACCTCCGGTAGAGCGGTTTTTTTTATTCTTATTTCCGGTTATGTCTTCCCTTTTTCCAACGCTTTTTCTGCCGACTCAAAATCTCAGCCGATCATTTCCAGAATAACGGTTCGAGGCACAGATATTTTTGACCTGGAAACGAAGAGTAATCTCCAAAAATTCCCTTATACGTGGATTAACTTCCTCCATATTGAAACCAAAGAATTCATTATCCGGTCTGAACTGCTGTTTAAGGTGGGAGACCGAGTGGATCCGTTTTTACTCCGGGAGACCGAAAGGAACCTTCGCGCTTTATCCTTTATTCAAGGCGCGCGTATCGTCTCTTTTCCTCAAAGAGATGGAAGCGTGGCCCTGGTGGTCCATGCCAATGACGGTTGGACGACCGAACCGCAATTTAACGCTTCCGGGACCGACGGCGTCAATAAAGTTGAAATCGGATTTAAAGAAAAGAATTTCCTGGGCCTGGGAAAAACGGTCCAATATTTTCACAACAAGAAAAACGACATCAGTGAAAATGAAGTGGGCTATTTCGATCCGCATCTTTTTGGGACCCGTTGGCAATTGGATGCGGACAATACGGAAGCGACCAACGGCAGTGAAACCACGTTGCGACTGGTCCGTCCTTTTTACGCCA
>CAZJOE010000402.1:0-2339 GCA_964547555.1 uncultured Elusimicrobia bacterium
TCGCTACAATGAATGGTTGTTTTAGTCATTTTCTCTGACAACATTCTGATTGTAAAATTCTGAAAACTGCTCTCTTTACCATCTCATCATCAATCTTGTTTATAACGGATTGGTGAAATATGACAAAGACATCAAATTGGTCGGAGATTTGGCGGAACGGTGGGACGTGACCAATGGCGGAAAAACCATCAAATTTCATTTGCGTAAAAATGTTAGGTGGCACGATGGCCGGCCCTTCACCTCCGCCGACGCGCTTTATACCTATCAAAAGTTAATTGATCCCAAGACCCGCACCGCTTTCGCCTCGGACTATTTGCTGGTAAAAAAAGCTGAAGCCCTTGATCTCTTCACGTTCCAAATCACTTATGACAAACCTTTCGCTCCGGCGCTTGAATCCTGGGGCATGGGCATTATTCCGAAACATATTTTTGAAACGGGGGACATCAACACCCATCCGGCCAATAAAAACCCGATCGGAACAGGCCCTTACCGGTTCTATTCTTGGAAAACGGACGAGAAGCTCGAACTGAGGGCCAATCCGGATTATTTTGAAGGACGGCCCCATTTGGACCGTTATGTTTACAGGATCATTCCCGATCAATCGGTGCAGTTTTTGGAACTGCGGCAAGGGACCTTAAGCTTCATGACCCCCACGCCCGATCAGTACAACGGGTACGCCGAATTCTTTGAAAACTATAACAAGTACAAATATCCGGCTTTCCGGTACGACTACTTGGCTTTCAATTTAAAGAACGACAAATTTAAAGACCTCCGCGTTCGTCAAGCCATCGCGATGGCCATTAACAAAAAAGAAATCATAGAAGGCGTCTATGAAGGTTTGGCCGTCCCTTCCACGGGTCCTTTCCCTCAAGCCAGCTGGGCGTTTAATCCCGCCGTTAAAGATTTCGATTACGATCCCGCGAAAGCGAAACAACTTTTAGCCGAAGCCGGCTGGATTGATTCCAATGGGGACGGAATTTTGGATAAAGAGGGGAAACCCTTCTCTTTTACCATCATCACCAATCAAGGCAACAAAGTAAGAGAATCGATCGCCCAAGTCATTCAAAACTCTCTTCAGAAAATCGGCATCCAAATCGATATCAGAAGCATTGAATGGTCGGTGTTTATTCAGAAATACATCGATGAGCGGCAATTCGATGCTTGCATCCTGGCCTGGAATTTGTCCCGCGATCCCGATTGTTATCCGATTTGGCATTCGTCTCAAACCGACAAAAACCAATACAACTTCGCTTCCTATAACAATCCGGAAGTGGACCGCCTTCTCATTGAAGGACGTTCCACTTTCGATTTAGTGAAGCGGAAAAAAATTTACCAGCAGATGCACGCCATCATCGCGGCCGACGTGCCCTATGTGTTTTTGGTTAACCCGATGAGCCTTCCCGTCGTTCACAAGAAAATTTTAGGAGTCCAAGAAGCGCCCGCTGGATTGGGATGGAACTTTATTAAGTGGTACATTCCCAAGGCCTGGCAAGGGAAAACCAGTTATGCGAGCTAAAAAAGAGTGCTGAAATTTATCTTCAAACGACTGCTTCTGACCATTCCGATGCTTTTCGGAATTACCTTCATTACCTATTTGGTTATTTTCCTGGCGCCGGGCGGCCCTGCCGCGGGGATCATGGCCGACTTAAATCCCAAAATCTCCGTGGAATACAAAGAGAAACTGATTAAGGAATATAATTTCGATAAACCATTTCTTGTTCAATACGGTCTTTGGATTAGGAAAATCGTCCGGTTGGACTTCGGAGAATCCCGAAAAGACAATCAACCCGTCGTCAAAAAAATCTACCAGCGATTGCCCAAAACAATCCTGCTCACCGGACTTTCTTTAATTCTTGCCTTTATATTGGCCATTCCTATTGGGATTCTTTCCGCGCTTAAACAAAACACCTGGATAGACCGGGCCTTAACCGTTTTTGTTTTTCTTGGTTTTTCTTTGCCGACTTATTGGATCGCCCTTTTACTGATGATCTTTTTTGGTATTCATTTGGGATGGTTTCCCATAACCGGATTTCAATCCATTCTTTCTGATGACATGACGACGGTGGGACGGATTATTGACGTCATGAAACACTTGGCCCTTCCTATGATCGTGACGGGATTGACCGGTTTGGCTTCCTTATCGCGCTATATGCGAAACGGAATGCTCGAAGTCATCCGGCAAGATTACATCCGAACGGCAAGGGCGAAGGGGCTTCCCGAGTCGCGAGTGATCTATACCCATGCTCTTCGTAATACGCTTATTCCCTTGGTAACAATCTTAGGGTTCGCGCTGCCGGAATTAATCAGCGCTGGAATTATTTTTGAAACAATTTTTTCTT
>CAZJOE010000403.1:0-2336 GCA_964547555.1 uncultured Elusimicrobia bacterium
AGAAGGGTGGTGATGCACGCGGTTCATTTCACTTTCCAGTCGTCCAATCGACCGCTCCACGCGGATCAGAAGGTCCATCAGTTCTTTGGAAGAACACTCCGCGACCTCGTCCTGATCGTTTTTAAGGTGGGCGAATTTATTTTTCTTGAGGGCGTCCCGGTAACTGTCCCCCAGATCATCAATCAATCCCTCCAATATCTCCAACACCTGCCCCGTCTTGCGAACACTCTCCCCCATCTTATCCAACTCAAACAACCGAACCGCGGAAGCGAATTCGTCTTTGAGGGTGGAGAGTTTTTTATAAAGGTTTTGGTCTTTGGGAGTTGGCCCGGACATGCGGCCATTATATATCAGTCACTCAGTTATTCTTGGTGTATTTGCTGTTGGATCTGCCCGCGATAAAAATGAACCGCATCAAGAGCAAACTCACGCACATGCCTAAACCCTTCAACATCCGCGCATTGAACCACAACATTCTCCAACGCCTGAACCACATTGGATAATCGCCTTAATTCCTCTATTCTTACCTGTTCTTCATTTTCTTCCCTGTAAACCCTAATAATATTCACTGATCTCATAATCATTCCCTCGGCAGTAGTTTGTTATGACCCCGGTTAGGTGGGGGTGTGTGTCTTATACGTGAGGAGAAGGATAGTAAGGATTGGGTTAAAGGCGTGTCAGGGGAATGTAAAGGAATTGCAAAACTTACCGGTCTAATTTCAAAGAACTGAGTTCAACTTAATTTTTAGGCAATGAGAAAAATAGGGTGGTTCCTTTACTCATTCCTTCGGATTCCGCCCATATGATTCCGTGGTGGAAATCGATCCATTTCTTGGCGATGGCAAGGCCCAGTCCGCTTCCTCTAATTTTATTGATGGTATTGTGAATTCGGAAAAACGGATCGAAGACTTTGGTCAGATTTTCTTGAGAAATGCCGATTCCATTGTCTTTGATGGAAACGTCGATCTTATGGCTGGATCCCGCTATGTCAATGAGCACCTCACCTAAAGGCGAAAATTTTTCGGCATTTGAGAATATATTTGAAAAAGTTTGATGAATTCCTTCCGCAAATCCTATTAGATTGGTTTCTCCCTGACGGGTTAATTTAACGCGGTTTTGAAGTCCGGGGAAGTCCTGGAGCGTTTTGCGGCAAATCTCTTCTATGTTTAATTTTTTTAAACTCTGCGATAGGGAGGGGCCATTGGCCGAATGATAATCAAGGATTGAAATGGTGAACCTTTCCAGCCGGTCAACGCCGCGGGTCATAAGGTCTAAATGGCCTTTTATTTTTTCATGAAGAGGGAGATGGAGATTTAATTCATCTTCGATGAGCGCCTTGGAACTTTGAATCACGGCGAGCGGAGTTTTGAATTCATGGGTAAGGTCCGTCGTATTTCTTTCATGGAAAAGGGCCGAGTTCTTAATCATGACGACATACAGAATGGGGCCTAATGAAAAAAATACACCGACGACCAATAGAAATGTAGCGACAAATCCGAGGGACGGTGCACCGACCGCATTATTGTATCTATAAAAGATGAACGTCATCGGAATGAGAATCATGAACACGCAAACGTATATCCCCACAAGGAGGCCCATTCTTCGAATAGCGATTCGCGCCGGTATCAGATCGTGCTTAAAGATGGTGTAGGAAAAAATAAAACAAATAAGACATTCAAACGGATAAAAGGTGCGAGGAAGGGATTTGAAATAGAAGGAAAGGGCGAAAATGCTAAGTCCCACTGTTCCTATGAGGCAAGCAAGAAGGATGTATCCCCCCTGCAATTTTTTAAGTCCGCTTTTGGTTTTAAGCAAGGATGGCAGGGGGCTATAGGCCGCTAACGCTCCCAAAACTAAAAACAAAGCATATAAATAGAATAAGCTTCCCGGCTCCTCTATCAGGCGTCGGCCGAAAGTCGAATCGTATTCAACACTTTTATAAATAAACGGCGTGAGGTGGAGGACAGCGAAGAAAATCGCCAGTGAGTAAGAAATCCGAATAATTCGCCGGAATTGATCCAGTTCACTTAGTTCAAACAGGCGATAAATAAAATGCACGAAGAAAGGAATCATGAAGCAGCTTGCCATGCGGGTGACGCGGATAAACCACAATCCGGCTCCTTGGTCCTGAAAGAAAATAGCAAATTCACTGAAGTTGGCGATCGCAATGGAAAACATCAAGGCGGCAAACGAGCGGCTGACGGGAGAGTTTTTAATTTGATAAAGCGCCGTCCCCCCCAAAAATAAACAATAAGCGGCAGACAGGCTGCCGAAGATGACGCGTTCGAAGATCATGGGCGTTGACATCTCGTCGGGTGGAACGGTGGGGACGCCGT
>CAZJOE010000404.1:0-2317 GCA_964547555.1 uncultured Elusimicrobia bacterium
GACTCATCTTACCGCAGCGCCTCGAAATCGATCACGCCACACTGACCGATAAATACGGAAAATTCACCGGCGAACCGTTTGAACGCGGATTCGGCCAAACCATCGGAAACTCACTGCGCCGCATTCTTCTCTCTTCTCTCGAAGGCGCCGCCGTGACCGCCGTTCGCGTGAAAGGCGCCATGCACGAATTCACCGCTCTCAAAGGCGTTCGTGAAGACGTGATCCACATTATCTTGAACTTGAAAAAGATGCGCGTGAAGTTGTACAGCGCGGGACCAGAAACCCTCACCCTCAAAGTGAAACGGTCCGGCGAAATTTACGCGAAAGACATCGAACCGAACAACCAGGTTGAAATCTTGACCCCAGACCTCGTCATCGCGACGCTCGACTCCGGTGTTGAAATTGAAATCGAAATGGAAGTTTCCAAAGGCCGCGGATATATCCCAGCGGAACGTCTGAAAAAAGACGGCCAGCCCTTGGGTACGATTCCCGTCGACGCTCTTTTCTCTCCCGTGCACAAAGTCCAATACGAAGTGGAGAATGCCCGCGTGGGTCAAATGACCGACTATGACAAACTCCTATTCGAAATTTGGACCGACGGCAGCGTGACCCCGGGCGACGCGCTCGCTTACTCCGCCAAGATCTTGAAAGATTCCGTGACCACCTTCATCACGTTTGACGAAGAAGAAGTGGCCCCGATCCAAGCGCAAATTAAAACCGAAGAGTCGGCGAAGATGGAAGAATTATTCTCCCAGCCGGTCGACATCATCGAGTTGTCCGTTCGCGCTTCGAACTGCCTCAAAGTGGCGAAGATCAAAACGATCGGAGAACTTATTTCCAAATCCGAAGACGAACTTTTGTCTTACAAGAACTTCGGTAAAAAGTCCCTCGACGAAATCAAAGAGCGGCTCAAAGAAATGGGCCTCGGCCTTGGCCGTGGTTCCGCTCAACAGCCTGCAGGAGTCTAATTCGTCATGGCTAAAACAGGCGCAGGGCGCAAACTCAACCGCAGATCCGCTTTTCGAACTTCTCTTTTGAGAAGTTTGACGACGGATTTGATCCGGTACGAGCAAATCCAGACCACGATCTCCAAAGCGAAAGAATGCGCGCGGATGACGAATCATATTATTCACGTCGCGAAGAAAGATGACTTGAACGCTCGCCGGGCCGTGGCCCGCGACATCAAGGACCGGGAAGTGACGAAGAAGCTTTTTGACGTGTTGGTTCAGCGGTACAGCACCCGGACCGGCGGCGTTACGAAGATTTTCAGGTTGGTTCCCCGTCAGGGTGACAATGCCGAGATGGCGCTGATCAAACTAATTGCTTAAAAAATCGATAAAAGATACAACATACGCGTGTTTAATTTCCTTCTAGGTCTCTTCTCCAATGACATGGGCATAGATCTTGGAACAGCGAATACCTTGGTTTATGTCAAAGGTCAAGGGATCGTCCTCCGAGAGCCTTCCGTCGTAGCCATTGACCGGACCACCCGCGAAATTCTCGCCTTCGGCGCCGAAGCCAAACGAATGCTCGGCAAAACTCCTGCCAATATCCAAGCGGTTCGTCCGCTACGTGACGGCGTTATTGCCGACTTCGAAATCACGCAAGCGATGATCAAATATTTCATTCGTAAAGTTCACAACCGCCGCAGCCTTCTTCATCCCCGCATTGTGATTGGCATTCCATCGGGAATTACCGAAGTTGAAAAACGCGCGGTGCGCGAAGCCGCCGAACAAGCGGGCGCGCGTCAAATTGAACTTTTGGATGAACCCATGGCGGCCGCGATCGGTGCCGATCTTCCGATCGCCGAACCGTATGGAAACATGATCGTGGACATTGGCGGAGGAACAACAGAAGTAGCGGTTATTTCTCTTTCCGGCATGGTGGTTTCAAAATCCATCGATGTGGCCGGCGATGAAATGGACGAAGCCGTGATGCAATACTTCCGTCGCAAATACAATTTGGTCATCGGCGAATCGACCGCCGAGAACGTGAAAATAAAAATCGGCAGCGTGTTCCCTCTTCCCGAAGAGGAAACGATGGAAGTAAAAGGCCGAGACCAAGTGACGGGGCTGCCCCGCACCATCAGCGTGACGTCCGAGGAAATCCGCCAAGCGCTGGCCGATCCCGTGAAGCTGATCGTCGACACTGTTAAAGAAGCGCTCGAGGCCACGCCGCCCGAGCTGTCCGCCGATCTCGTCGACCGCGGAATTATGATGGCGGGCGGAGGATCTCTTCTCCGTGGTTTCCCAGACTTGCTTGCTCAAGAGACCGATTTGCCGGTGCATTTGGCCGCCGACCCACTCACCGCTGTCAC
>CAZJOE010000405.1:0-2310 GCA_964547555.1 uncultured Elusimicrobia bacterium
GAGGAGAAGTTTAATACCGTCGGCCACAGTCTGCGCCCATCCGTGCCATCCACCAACATCCATTGGACCAAGGCGACTTTGCATGTGAGCGGCCACCTTTCTTTCCCACCAAACGAAAACAGCGGGCACAACTTGAATGATTTGCAAAAGGATAGCAGCGGGAACGACCAATGAAATGGTAACGGGGATCCAAGCGGGGAGATTATTTTCTTGAACAGTCTTCGTAATGAATTTAAATACCGCCGTAAAAATGGGGTGAATCTCGCCAATGGCGATAACAGCGCCAACCAACGCAATAACAATTCCGACAAACCAAACCGAAGCGCGGCGGCGGCTTGCAAACATACGGATTTTCTTGGCCGCCATTCCCTCTAAGAAATGAGTAGGTGGATTTAATTGGATCACTTCCACCGGTGCGGGAGTGGGAACGGGAGCCGGAATGGGCGCCGGCATGGGAGCGGGAGTTGCTTCGCTCATCGGTCTACCTCACCCAAAACAAAGTCAATGGATCCCAACACCGCGATCACGTCCGCGATTTTAAGGCCCTTCACGAGTTCCGACAAAGTCTGGAGATTAATAAAGGAAGGCGGACGAATATGGTAACGGTAAGGGCGGTCCGTTCCATCTGAAACAATATAGGTTCCAAGCCATCCACGCGGCCCTTCAAGTTGTTCGTAAATTTCTCCTGCCGCCGGTCGATACACTTTGCCAACTTTACCCATCACCGGTCCTTCTTTGATGCGAGCGCAGGCCTGTTGAATAATTTTCAAAGATTCATCGAGTTCGCGGCGACGAACCATGAAGCGCGCGTAACAATCACCCCCGGTTTCAACGGCCACGTTAAAATCAAAATCTTTATAAAGACTGTAAGGTTGATCTTTGCGAAGGTCGACTGAAGATCCACTGCCGCGAAGGATTGGACCCGTCACGCCCAAGTTGATCGCTCGTTCCGCCGTTAGTTTCCCAACGCCAATCGTACGATCCATAAAAATAGGGTTGTAGGTCAGGAGCTTGTCGTATTCGAGAAGACGCGGCTTCATTCTTTCGCAGAAATCATTCACGCGGCCGATCCATCCTTCCGGAGAATCCAACATGATGCCGCCGACGCGGACGAAATTGTAAGTGATGCGAGCGCCGCAGATTTCTTCAAAGAGGTCCAAGATTTCTTCACGGTCCCGGCCGAACGCATGCAAGAACGGGGTGAAGGCCCCAATATCGATACCGAACGTTCCATAGAACACCATGTGGGACGCCATGCGGTTCAGTTCACCAACGATGATTCTGATCATGTCGGCGCGTTCGGGAATTTGAACTTGCAAAAGTTTTTCAACGCCCAAGCAGAAGGCCCAGTTGTTGTTCATGGCGGAAAGGTAATCATCCCGGTCGGTAAGAACAATAATCATCGGATAGGTGCGGTTTTCGGCCAATTTCTCAACGCCCCGGTGCAGATACCCCATGTCGGGAATGGCTTCGGTGATCACTTCTCCATCCAACTTCAACACCACACGAAGAACGCCGTGGGTGGACGGATGTTGAGGCCCCAAGTTGAGGAGCATTTCATTTTCCCCGACCTGTTCGATCTTGGTTTCGAAAACGGGTCCTTGCGTCAAACTAACTGCCATGGGGTTCCTCTTTTTTGGCAATCGGAAGACCTTTCTCATTTAACCCGGGCGTTCCAATTTCCAAACCAGAATCATACTTATCGGTCACGTGCACGTAATCTTTGCGAAGCGGGTGACCGGGGAATCCGTCCCACATCATGATCCGCTTTAAATAAGGATGACCGGTGAAGGTGATGCCCATGAGATCGAACACTTCGCGTTCTTGAAAATCAAATCCGCTCCAAAGATCGGTCACTGAATCAATGGTGGGGCTGGTTCTTTCCACTTGAGATTTTAAAACCAATCCTTTCTTAATTTTCGTTGAGTAAAAGTAATAAACCAATTCAAATTTCCCGTCTTTGATGTAATCGACAGCGGTCATGTGGTTCGGGAGGTCCATAAGAAATTCCGGGTCGGTTTTAATGAACTTGCAAACTTCTCGCAATTGAACGGAAGGAACCATCACCGTGGCGGCGGGATCGCGAACAAATTTCTCCGGCGTGGCAACGATCGCCGCTCCTGGGAATTTAGCAACTAGTTTTTGCGCAAGTTCGGCCGAGTACATGCGTTCGTTTAAGAGGCCCGGGCTTTGAGGGCCGCTTCATTAACGGCGGCCAAAACTTCATTGGTGGGCTGCGAAGGGTAAGCGACGCGTTTGCCGGCGTCATAATATTTTTCGATTTTCTTTTGAAGAGCTTGAACAGCGGTG
>CAZJOE010000406.1:0-2290 GCA_964547555.1 uncultured Elusimicrobia bacterium
CACACCCGCGGTATTCGTGCTGTTAGAGATTCGGACATAGGAAATGCCCGTTCGATCATCGGTCGCTTGAAGATCGAGATTCACAACCGGCGTCGGGGCGACGAGGTTCCCGTTGTTGATTAGAACCGATCCAAAGGGCGGCGAAACTCTGTCCAAGGTCACACTGGCCGTGGCCGGAGTTACGGTGACATTTCCGGCCCGATCTCTGAACGTAAAGTCGAAAATATAATCTCCGTCGGGGATGCTAGAGTCTCCCAATGTCCATTCATAAAAGTTATCGGCGTCCACGTCGAGTTGCTGCGTTTGTCCGGTGGTTCTTTGGGTGATGGAGGCCGCGGCAAAACCCGAAAGATCATCTTTAAATTGAATTCCCAAGTTTATTGTGAGCGCGTTTGTTACGGGAACTCCACCGTTGACCGTCAACGACACATCGTAAAGAGGAAGGCGGTCGGAATAAAACTCGAAGAACCCATGCCCCATGCCCAATTGTAAGTCCTCGGTGCAATTCGGGTCTCCGTTCGCACAGCGCATATCGCCTGAAAATGGATCGCCTAAGGTGGCGCTCATAAAATGCCCGCGGTCGCGAAAAGTAGGAGTTGATGTGATCACGCCGCCCGCCGTCGGCAGGGAGTGAACCGGAACCTCGAGAGAACTACCGCACGCCCCGCCTTCGCACATCGTCTCAGGCGGCCGCCGGTCGGCAAAAAGAAGCGAGGGCGCCCCGGAAAGGAATAGCGTGAGCAAGAAAATCTTCATCCGGCTCATGGCTTTCTCGCTCCCTCTGGCGAAGTCAATTTCAATCGGTCGCCGATTTTCTGAATGTAATCGAGAGCTCCTTTATTTGACGGGTCAAGATTCAAAACACGGACAAAATTAGCGAGCGCAAGATCCAGGCGGCCGGTTCGATAAAGCTCTACGCCTTTCAAATAATCCTTTGAGACTTGCGCTTCGAGCTGCTTCTTTAATTTCTGTTCCTGAACCAGCTTTTTCTTGAGGTCAAGAGCTTGTGTTTCTTTGGGCGCAATCGCCAAGGTTCTATTTACCTGAAAGACCGCAATGTCGAGGGCGCCGGCCTTGTGTGCGGCAAGCGCGCTTCTCATGCGTTCGTCGGTTTCCTTCGATACAAGATCTCCCAGGGCCTTCGAAGCCTCCTTGTTGCCGGGATGAAGTTTGAGGATGTGGGAGTATTGCTCTCGAGCAAGAGGAGCAAGGCCGGCTCTTTGAAAAACGCGGGCACGATCCAATAAAACAGGCAATGGAGTGGCAGCTTCTCCGCGCATGACGGCTATCGCCAAGAATTGGACAAGCAGCATGATGAAGATTGCGAAATTTCTCACGGCCTCATCCCCACGATTTGAATTTTGATCGACGCCGGCGCTTGAGCGTCTCCTTGAAATTGAAGAAGAAATTCATCAGGATTTCGCATCAACAAATCCGCGAGCATGGCTGAAACCCGCTCGGCTTGCTTTTTCGCCTTCGAAACGTCTGCGGCCAACACAGAAATAAAGACAGGCTGAAGAGGCGTTCGGCCCACAATCTCCCCCACTCCGGCCAAAAGCGACTCGCCGCGGCTGGTCAGAACCAATGGATCGGTCTTGTCAAAAATTTGATCGGAAGCAAGTTTGAAGGACAATCCGTCTTTTTCTTTCACTTCGTTGGACGACAAATCGCTGGCGGGCGCAGGGACTTTCAAATCCTCCGGTGAAAGATGATCGGCAATGCTTGAAATTGATTTTTCGACGAGCGGAGGATTGAGAAACTTCTTCATGCGTTTTTCCGAGGAAGCGTCAAAACCGAGCGAGATTGGATCCAGTTCGAGAGGAGGCTGATTAATAATCATCCGGTCCGACTCGTCGTCAAACAATCGGTAAATGGGGTCCACCGGCAAAGCGGAAGAAGCTCGAAGAAATGCCGGCGAAAAAAAGATAAGTCCCAGGAGAAAATAGCGAAATGAATTTCTCACGGGCGCGCCTCTTTCGTCACTATTTTTTCGAGGGAATGAATGGCGTTGTCGACTTCTTGCTGAGTGGCCACGCCTTCGGCGGGGACAACTTTTTGGTAGTAATTCATCGCCACTTGATAGTCGCCCGCCCTCCGTTCCAAATGCCCCAGATACCAGTAAACTTCGTTGGTCCGGCTATGCTTGGGAAAATCCTTCAAAAAAGCTTCATAGACCCGCGCTTCCGCATTGTAATTCCCTTTGGTGTGCAAAGTCTGAGCCCACCGGAGATAGGACTCCGAGGCGTAACTCGAATAGGGTGATTCTTTTATGACCCTTTCGTAGGCCAGG
>CAZJOE010000407.1:0-2290 GCA_964547555.1 uncultured Elusimicrobia bacterium
GTCCGACCGGCGTGACCGGTCGCTTTGGACGCCGATCGAAGAAAACTTCTATCGGTTGCCCGACGGAAAGGTGGCGCGTCTTTTCAGCGAAGCCGATTTCACGGGCTTCCTCAAAGAGAGCGGATTTAAATTCAGACATTGGTGGGTCAAAATCCCCAATTTCCACAGCGAGCCATTGGCGGCTGTCGCTGAAAAGGGGTTAGGTCCGGACAACGAAGCATCGGTACCGGTTCTCAAGGGGACACCTGTCACTCCTCCGGACTCTGGCGCCTTAAGAACCGGTACCCAAATTCCTTACCGCAATTTTCTTTCTAAACTTTATCGTTTTTTCTCATTCTTAAAACCCGAACCGGTGCCTCAGGAAGTACGTGAAAAATATTTGAAGATCATGCATGAAGAACTTGATCATTTGCGTTCCGTCATGCCGGTTGATCAAGCTAAAGCAGATAATTTAAAGGCATCTTTGGAATCTAAACTCATTTTGTATATGAGTTTGGGGCAATTCAAAAAACGTATCTATTTGGAAATATTGGGATTTTCACTTTTTTACTTTGCATATTTTATTTTAACAATTGGGAAGAGTTGGACCTTTTATGTGTTTTTACTGAGCTATTTGGCGGTGGTGTTTCTAGAGATGTTGGAGATTTCAGAATTAAAAGAGACGGATCAAGACTTTGATGGAAGAAAGTTCAGAATTGCCATTTTTAATATGAGGAATGATGTTCGAATGCGACTTGGAAATTTTCATGAATTGTTTCACTATTTCTTTCCCACATCCAAGTGGGGTGATAAAACTATCAATTACGTCGCTTCATTCGCCGATACTGTTCGCGAGTATGAATTGGAGAGAAAAGGTGGAAATGCTTGGGCCAATGAAATTGTCGCTGAGACACTTCGTAAATTTCCCCCAGAAAAATGGCAGTCGGAATTCAAACGACAAGCCAAAATCGATAGAAAGTTCCATTGGCTTCACAGATTTGTCCCGGAACCCCCGTTCTGTTATCCCTACGGAGAAATGCTTGCCCTCGCGACATTGAAACTACTGAAAGGAAAAGAAGACCCATTCAAAAAATCCTATGCCGTTGCCGCCGATTTGGCCAAAGGAATTCCCTTCGAAAAAGCCCTCGCAAATGTTGGCGCGATTGAACAGGGGGCGGTACCGGTTCTCAAGGGTGATAAGGAAATCATGAAAGAAGGCGCCCAAACATTGGCATCGATTTTTCTTTCTCTTTCCAAAAACGATCCGGCTGCAGCCGTTGCTAAGGTAGAAGGTTTGGTGGATTTGGGGATTTCAGATCCTCTGTCGCCTTCGTTGATGCCCTTCCTTCAACATTGGGATGACTGGTCAAAAAAGCCGGAATTTAGAGAAATGTTGCAGAAAGAATTGGCCGGCCGGTTTTTTGAACCGGAACAATTGATCGACAACGAATTAATTGCCGTGGTACTTGAGGCGATCGGATATTCAATCAATGAAAGGGGTGAATTGGCGGCTTTCCTCGCGAATAACAAACCAAGAATTTACATTCTCAAGGAGAGAATGGATGCAGAACTTGTGATGGGCGCGATTCGGAGAAGCGGGTTCAATCAGTCGACGCAGCTTGTGGTTGAAAATGAACTTGTCGGCCATTATGAAATCATTGCGAGATCCATCAATAAAATCGCGGATCGCACCGTGGTCACGGTTCGCGGATATGAAAAAGGAAAAGAAGGAAGCGTTGGTTTGCGCGGATCGGAATTTGATCCTGGTTTGGTTGAAACCCAACCCTTGGGAATTTCGAATTTTGAGGATGCACTTTTCATTCTTGGCGATGGCATTAAGTACAACGGCCCAGCCAAGAATGTGGAGTCTTTACTTAAACTTTTGCCAGAAGCCGATCGGCTTTACTTAAAAGATATCGGTCGCATCGTGCGACAAATATTGTCCGCCGCGTAATTATTTTGTTCTCCTCTTCAGCAGGTTTTTTATACAGTTAGCACCCTTCACATTAAACCCCTCTGGCAAATTATCTCCTCCTAAATCTTAATTGACAAGATGGTATGTTATACCATACCATAAGGAGGAATCTTGTTTCCGACCACGAAGGTAATAAAGACGTACATCTCCATTGAGGGGAAAGATCCGTTCCAAGATTGGTTCAATAAGCTGAAAGATTCGAAAATTCGTTTCATTATTCGTACCCGGTTGAACCGTTTGGCTGCCGGGAATCCTGGAGATCATCGGTGGGTGGGAGAGAGCGTTGTTGAATTGCGAATCGATTGGGGACCGGGATATCGGATTTATTACATAGAA
>CAZJOE010000408.1:0-2276 GCA_964547555.1 uncultured Elusimicrobia bacterium
AGCTTTTCGCCGGGCTCACCTTTTTCCGCGATGCGGGGCGCTTGGCGCACACTGTTTTTAAAATGAACATTTCCCCGTCCCCCGCGGCCGCCTTTGACCGCCAAAACTGAATCTCCCTCTTTCAACAAATCTTTCCATTGATGCCCGTCTTTATAGAGGGTGGTCCCACAAGGCACTTTTAAAATAAGGCTTTTTCCATCCAATCCAAACTTGTGATACCCCTGACCACTTTCTCCTTTTCCGGCATCGAAAGTAGGTTGACGGGCAAAATCCAAGAGGGTGCGCAGATGACTGTCCGCAATAATGGTGATATCGCCGCCACTGCCGCCGTCGCCGCCGTTGGGTCCGCCGCGTGGAACGAATTTCTCCCGGCGAAACGCCATGGAGCCGTCTCCGCCGTCACCGGCTTTTAAGATGATGTTAACTTTGTCTATGAACATAAATGGATTGCCCTAAAAATAAAATTGGCAGGACCCGAGCGTCACCGCTTTAAATGGGAACCTGCCAAAATGGGTGTGTGGAGATTGGTGTTAATTCTTTGCTGCAGCCACCGGTGTCGCTTGGGCCCCAGGCACGATGCTGATTCGCTGACGGCCGCCCCAACGTCCCGGCGTTTTTCTCATGTATTCAAATCGAACAGTTCCGGCGACACGCGCAAATAAAGTGGAGTTGCTTCCCAGGCTGACGTTTAAACCAGGGTGGAATTTGGTTCCATTTTGACGGACGATGATTTCGCCCGCGTTGACGAACTGGCCTCCATATCGTTTGACGCCGAGGCGTTGGCCTTTTGAGTCGCGTCCATTGGATGAAGAGCCTTGTGACTTTGTGTGTGCCATGATGGGATCCTTTTTTAGGTGTTAGGGAAGGGAAATCTGCTTAATGCGGACTTCAGTGAGCCACTGACGATGGCCAATGGTCTTCTTGTAAACCTTCTTCTGTCTCTGCTTAAAAACAATAAGTTTCGGCGCTCGAAGTTGACGGATGACTTGCGCTGTGACGCTGGCTCCACTCACTTTGGGACGTCCCGCCAAAGTTTTATCTTCATTCCGGGCAAAGAGCACTTCGTCCAGTTTAATCTCGTCTCCGGCATTGGCTTCTAGTTTTTCAACTTTAAGCACATCCCCTTCGGCGACGCGGTATTGTTTCCCGCCTGTTTTTACGATTGCGTAAGAGTTTTTCATGGTTCGATATGGCCTCACCATGACCCTGAGTGAATAGATTTGAATCGAAGGGTCATAAGGTTTCGGAGTGTAGCTTTTCGGCCCCTTTGGGTCAAGAATAAAGTACTTACTCGATCGTTATTTTATGACGGTCCCATGAAAGCGTGTCATCTTCAGCTATTTCCACTTGTCTGCCGATTCTCTTTTCAAGCCGGGCGCCATTTTCTTTGAAGTAGACTCCGACGGCAGAGGGAACGGAGATTTTAAGAACGCCATCGGTCCTTCCTTGCAGAAGTTTGGCAATTTCCTTGATGACCTTTAGGAAGATGGACTCTCTAGACAACACCCACCCGCTTCCACCGCATTCCAGGCACGGTTCCCCCAACATCGCTTGCAGTGATTCGCGGCGCCGTTCGCGGGTCATCTCCACAAGGCCCAAACGCGTGATAGGAAGAATTTTAATTTTGGCGTGATCGGACACCGCGGCGCGGGCCAAGGATTGGACCACACGGTCGCGGTTCTTTCTTTTCTTCATGTCGATGAAGTCGATGACAATGATCCCGCCGATGTTTCTCAACCGAAGCTGCCGGATAACTTCCACGGCCGCTTCCAAGTTGGTGGTCGTCACGGTTTCTTCCTGAGAGCTTTTGCCGGTAAATTTACCCGTATTGACATCAATCGCGCACAACGATTCCGCTTCCTGAATGATGATGTATCCGCCCGAAGGAAGATCGATGCGAGATCCATAAAGATTTTCGACGGCATTATCGATGTTATAAGCAGTAAAGATCGGCGTCTTTGAGTCGTAAAACTTGATGCGCTCGGTGAGTTCCGGCGCCAGCATTTCTACAAAACCTTTCACGTCGTCAAATTCCTGCCGATCATCGACCAAGAAAGCCTCGACATCTTCCGACAAAACATCGCGAACAACCTGGAACGTAAGACCCAGTTCTTTGTGGACCAATCCCTTGTTCACTTTTTCAGACCGTTTCTTGATGGTGTCCCACAAGCGGGTCAAATATTTCATTTCTCTTTTAAGCGCGCGCTCGTCCGCCCCTTCGGCTTCCGTCCGGATGATGACGCCGCCCGCCGGTTGCAGACTGTCCACAATTTTTC
>CAZJOE010000409.1:0-2258 GCA_964547555.1 uncultured Elusimicrobia bacterium
GGGCCAAGACGACAATTCCGGGATCGGTCGGTAAGGCGCGTCTCGTCTTTAACGGCTTAAACAACACGAGGCTGGCAACAGGGCGGTTCTGTCTGGTGACAACCCTGTTGCGAGATTAATTCCAGGCTAAACCTGTAGTGACGTCATTGATTCTTCATCGGACGCGGGTTCGATTCCCGCCACCTCCACCCTTCGCTCCCCATAGCCTTCGGCGTAGGGGAGCTACGGGTGGCGAGCCACCCAACGGCATTTATAACCGAAGTTGCAATAAATAAAGGCGAAGGGTGTCCCCCGTAGCCTTGGCGTAGGGGGACAGTCTTCACGCGCACGCAAACACACATGAAATGTAAGAAAAAACTCAAAGTTGACATGGGTGATGAGGCCCCGGATTTTATGCTGCCTGATAAGGCGGGTGTACCGGTGCGTTTGAGTGATTTTCGAGGGAAGAAGTGCGTGGTTCTTTATTTTTATCCCAAAGATAACACCCGGTATTGCATCGTGGAATCAACGACGTTTCGAGATAGCTATGAGGAATTTAAAGATCTCGGCGCGGAAGTGATTGGCGTGAGTTCGGACTCTCCTGAGTCCCATGTCCAATTTGCAAATGAATATCGCCTGCCTTTTACCCTTTTAAGCGACACGAAAAACCAAGTTCGGAAACTGTATGGAATTCCTTCTACCTTCGGTTTTATCCCGGGACGGGTTACTTTTGTGATTGATAAGTCAGGAATTGTCCGCCATGTTTTTAATTCCCCCTTTGATCCCAAGTCCCATGTCACGCAAGCATTCGATGTCTTAAAAGGTTTGCTCTCCATTCCCACCCCATGATTCATCATCTGAAGAAGGTCAAGCCTTTGACCTGGATGAAATTGTCGGCAGGTCTTGTTATAGCGGTTTTTCTTCTCTTCTTGATTCCTTATGGCGCTATTCTCCAATGGATCACTTTTGATCACATTGTTGAATGGGTTCAAAGCGCCCAATCCAACACATGGACTCTCTTTATTTTCTTTCTCGCTTTTACCTTGGCTGTGCTTGGATTTCCGATTACCATTTTCCCCATTATTGGCGGAGTTTTGTTTGATTTTTGGATTGCCTTCCCGGTCAATCTGGTTGCCGCAACAATGGGGTCCTGCTTGTCCTACGCGATTGCCAGATATTTTGGGAGAGATGCTGTAGAAAAATTTTTGCGAGGCCGGTTGAAATCCTTCGATAAATTCACTGCCCACGAGGGAATTAAGACGGTCGCCATTGTTCGCTGGATTGGAGCGCCTCCTTTTATTATTGCCAATTACCTTTTGGGGCTTTCCGGTATTGGGCTAAAGGATTATGTGATCGGAACCCTTATTGGAATTATTCCTTGGGTGGCACTCATGACTTATTTGGCCAATTCTTTTTGGCAGGCGGCGTTGGTGGGAGGAGAAAAAGGGTTGTTGGAAGCGGTGATGACGAAACTGGGGCCCATGACGGCCGTCTCAATACTGATTTTAATCGGAGTGATTGTTACTTACTTCGTGAAGAAAAAGAAGAAAACCGAAACTCACTCGAACTTGTAACCAAATCCTTCCACGGTGCCAACGTGAGCGGCGCCTTCCGGCCCCAGCTTCTGACGAAGTCTTTTGATGGTGGCGTCCACAGTCCGGTCTGTCACCGGATAGTCTGTTCCCCACACCGTTTCAACCAAGTAAGTCCGGCTGAGAACTTGAGGATGTTTCTTCATCAGCACATACAACAAATCGAATTCCTTTCTGGTGAGGCGCCCTTTCTGCACGCCGTTGACTTCCACAACGATCTGGTCCACCAAGATGCGAACATTGGCACGCTCCAAAATCTTCTCTGTGGGACTTTCATGTTGGGTGCGTCTTAAGATGGCGCGGATGCGAGCCACCAATTCTTTGGGTTCAAAAGGTTTGGGAAGGTAATCATCGGCGCCCAATTCCAATCCTTTCACTTTGTCTTGGACATTGTTTTGAGCGGTGAGCATCAAAATGGGGATGTGGCGAATAGCGGGGTCTTGTCTCATGACCCGACAAACTTCCATTCCCGGAATATCAGGAAGGCCCAGATCTAAGATAATAATGTCGGGTTTTTCATCGTGAGCCATCGTTATCCCTGTGCCGCCGCGAGGCGTGGAAACGACGGTGAATCCTTCTTTGGGCAAGATGCTGTCAAAAAGCATCAAAATTGTTTCGTCATCATCAATGGCCAATATTTTTGGTTTTAAGGCATCCATTTGAGTTCGTCCTCCCCGAGCAATCCAG
>CAZJOE010000410.1:0-2257 GCA_964547555.1 uncultured Elusimicrobia bacterium
AGGGCTCCTTTTTTCTCAACGATCTTAAAGAAGCTGGGCCGTGTCGCGATCGTCGCGGAAGATTTGGGCCTGGTCATTCCTCCCGTTGTAAAACTCCGGAAAAAATTTCATTTCCCCGGAATGATGGTGCTTCATTTTGTTTTCGGGGATGGCCCGGACGCGGCAAAAAAACAAATGGCTGACATCGAAAAAAACATGATGGTCTATACCGGCACGCACGACAACAACACGTCGATCGGATGGTTGCATGAAACAAATCCTTTGGATTTTGAACGACACAATGCTCTTGAAGTTTTACATTCAGATGGGCGCGAAATAAACTGGGACTTCATTAATCTGGCCTTGTCATTAAAAGCTGATCTAGCTATTGTTCCTTGGCAAGACGTTCTGGGTTTGGGGGAAGAATCTCGGATGAACAAACCAGGAACAACCCACGGAAACTGGGAATGGCGATTTGACGATCGGGATTTAACCGGAGAAAAAACTATCCGCCTTCTTAATCTCACACGGCAATATGACCGCACCTAAACTATGAGCGAACGCTACATCTGCATCCACGGGCATTTTTATCAGCCTCCGCGCGAAAACCCTTGGCTTGAATCCATTGAACTTCAAGACTCCGCCCATCCTTATCACGATTGGAACGAGCGCATTACGGCCGAATGTTATGCGCCCAACATGGCTTCTCGAATTTTAGATGGCAAGGGCAACATCACTGAGATCGTCAACAACTACTCCAAGATCAGCTTTAATTTTGGACCGACCCTTTTAAGCTGGCTCGAACAAAAATCTCCCGACGTCTACAAAGCGATTTTGGAAGCGGACAAAATCAGCCAAACCATTTATTCCGGCCATGGAAATGCCATCGCCCAGGCCTACAATCACATCATCATGCCCCTGGCCAATTCGCAGGACAAACGCACACAAATTCGTTGGGGGATTGAAGATTTCCGCACCCGCTTCGGTCGCGAGCCCGAAGGAATGTGGCTGCCGGAAACGGCGGTGAATCTCGATTCTCTGGAAGCGTTGGCAGAACAAGGAATTCGCTTCACCCTTCTTGCGCCCCACCAGGCCGCCCGCTCCAGAAAAATTGGGGGCACCCATTGGAAAGATCGACCCAACAGCACCATCGATCCCACCATGCCTTATCGTGTTAATTTGCCCTCGGGGAATTTTATCGACGTTTTCTTTTATGATGCTCCTATTTCGCGCGCTGTTGCTTTTGAAACCGTTCTTTCCAACGGTGAAACATTCGCCAACCGGCTCTTAAGCGCTTTCTCTTCGGACCGGACGTGGCCGCAACTTGTTCATATCGCAACGGATGGAGAAACCTTCGGCCATCATCATCGCCATGGCGAGATGGCGGTGGCTTATGCGCTTCATCACATTGAGTCCAAAAACTTAGCGAAGCTCACCAATTACGGCGATTTCCTGGCCAAGTTTCCTCCCATCCATGAAGTTGAAATTTTTGAAAATACATCCTGGAGCTGTTTCCATGGAATTGACCGATGGAAGTCCGATTGCAGCTGCCATGCCGGCGCACCGCAAGGATGGGACCAAGCGTGGAGGGCCCCGCTTCGCCAATCCCTCGATTGGCTTCGAGATACGTTGGCTCCTCAATTTGAAACTCAAGCCAAAGAACTTTTCCGCGATCCGTGGGAAGCCCGGGACGCTTACATCAAAGTTATTCTGAAAAGAACTCAGAATAACGTGGAGTCGTTCTTACACGATCAGGCAGTCCGGGCCTTAACACCCGAGGAAAAAGTGCGCGCCCTTAAACTTTTGGAAATGCAACGCCAAACCCTTCTTATGTACACCAGCTGTGGTTGGTTTTTTAACGACCTTACGAACATCGAGACCATTCAAGTCCTTCATTATGCGGGTCGCGCCATCCAATTGGCGCAAGAACTTTTTGGGAAGGAACATGAGGAGGAGTTTTTAAAACGGCTCGAAAGGGCCCACTCCAATATCCGCTGGATGGGAACGGGACGAGAAGTTTTCAATCGTCTCGTCCGGCCTTCCGTCGTCACCTTGGAGAAAGTGGGTGCTCACTATGCGATGACGTCTCTCTTCCAAAAATACGATGACCAAACCGAAATCTATTGCTACGCGGTAGACAGTGAGGACTACAAACTTCTCTCGGAAGGAAAGGCCAAGCTGGCTTTGGGCCACGCGACGATTACGTCCTTGGTCACAGGGGAAGCCAAAAAGGTGGTGTTAGCGGCTCTCTATTTGGGAGACCACAATCTCACCGGCG
>CAZJOE010000411.1:0-2253 GCA_964547555.1 uncultured Elusimicrobia bacterium
GGTCTTTTGGGAACCAAGATTGGGATGACGCGGGTCTTCGTCGACGAAACCCACAACGTTCCGGTCACCGTTATTTCCGCCGAAGGTTTGATCGTCTCTCAGATTAAAACCAAAGAGACCGACGGATACACCGCGATTCAAGTGGGATACGGGGAAACCTTGGAACGAAAACTTTCTAAATCGGAAGTAAATCACCTCACGAAAAAAAGTCTCAAGCCGCAAAGATTTCTTCACGAGTTCCGCGTGAGCGACACGACGCCGTTTAAAGTCGGTCAACCCATTTCCGTCGCAAACTTCGCCAAAGGCGAAAAGGTTAAAGTTTCAGGGTTGAACAAGGGGAAGGGATTCGCCGGTGTTGTGAAGCGTCACGGATTCGGCGGACTTCCTTTCAGCCATGGTCATGGTGAATACCGCAATCGTCCTGGCTCAAGTGGCGCGCAGGGTCCGCAGCATGTTTTTCCAGGGTCGCGCAGACCAGGTCATATGGGCCATGTTTGGACCACCTCTAAAAATGTGGAAGTGGTGGATGTGGATGCGGATAAAAATTTAATTTTGATTCGGGGATCGGTTCCCGGGCCCAACGGGAACTTTGTCGTTGTCAGTCCCGCCAAGCGAGCAGCCGCCAAAGTATAGAAGTTTTCTGATTCGCGCCTGACGCACACACAAGCAGAAATTTAAGAGGGGATATTTATTTTTTATGGAACTTAAAGTATTGGATAACAAAGGAAAAGAAACCACCACGATTCAGGTGAACGACGAGTTTACCGCAGCCAAAGGCTCGGACGCTCTTCTTCACGAAGTGGTTGTCGCTTATAGAGCGGGTCTTCGTGCGGGAACGCATAAAACCTTAACTCGCTCTGAAGTTTCAGGCGGTGGTAAAAAACCTTGGAAACAAAAAGGAACAGGCCGCGCCCGTTCTGGATCCACTCGCTCACCCCTCTGGCGCCATGGGGGAATCATATTCGGTCCCGAACCTCGCGATTACAGACAAGATATTCCGAAACAAAAAAAGCGTCTCGCATTCCAAATGGCCGTTAGCCATCTCCTTAAAGAAAATATTCTTCAAGTGGTTGAACCCATCCAATTTCCTGAACCCAAGACGAAGCACGTAGCCGAGATTTATAAAAAATGGCTCGCTCCCACCGACTCCCTTCTTGTTCTCGATAAAATTGATCCCGCTTTAAACCGCGCCTCCCGAAATATCTCCAACGTTAGAATCGTCGATGTTGATACCCTCAACACCTACGACTGTCTTCGTGCGCGCCGCGTGTTTATTACCGCCGCCGGCCTGGCGCAGCTTTCTGAGCGTCTGGCCAAAACCGGGGAGAAAAAATAATGGCCACAACAATTTTAATTCGGCCGTACGTCACTGAAAAATCCACACGCCTCAAAGAAGAAAACAGTTACGTGGTGGAAGTTTCGACGGGCGCCAGCAAAGGCGACATCAAGCTGGAAATCGAAAAAAGGTACAAGGTCCAAGTCATGAAAGTCCGGACCGTGAAGATTTATGGAAAATACCGCCGCCGTGTGGGACCCACCGGGGGTTATCAGTCCGATGGAAAGAAGGCGATCATTAAAGTGAAAGCCGGACAGACCATCAACTGGGAAGAGGGAGTTTAAAGCCAATGCCACTTAAGTCATTTAAACCTTATACACCGGGCCGACGGGCAATGACCGTCGAAGATTTTTCCTGGTTGACCAAAAAGAAACCGGAGAAAAGCCTTCTTCGCGCGCTTCCAAAAACAGGGGGACGCAACAACACCGGTCAAATCATGGTTCGCCACATCGGCGGACGCCACGCGCGCCGTTTTCGCGTTATCGATTTTAAGCGGGACAAATGGAATGTGCCTGGAAAGATCGTGTCGTTTGAATACGATCCCAACAGAACGGGCCGCATCGCTTTGGTGAATTACGCCGACGGAGAGAAAAGATACATCCTTCACGCTCTCGGCATGAACATTGGCGACACCGTGATGGCCGGACCGGATTCCGAAATCAAAGTCGGAAACGCCCTTCCTTTGGCGAACATCCCCGAAGGGACGATTATTCACAACGTTGAATTGGTCCCTGGAAAAGGCGCGCAGATCGTTCGCTCCGCCGGCACCTCAGCCCAGTTGATGGCCAAAGAAAGAGAATTTTGTCAGATCCGTCTTCCTTCCGCGGAAATTCGCTTGGTGCCGTCGCAGTGCTTGGCCACCATCGGACAAGTGGGAAATGAAGAACATGAAAATGTGTCGTGGGGATATGCCGGTC
>CAZJOE010000412.1:0-2252 GCA_964547555.1 uncultured Elusimicrobia bacterium
ATCCGCGCCTTCCGCCGCGCCGCCCAGACCATTGCAACCTATCCACAAGATATGGGAGCGCTTTCCCGCGAAGAACTTTTGGCCATTCCTGGAATTGGAAAAGGAACCGCCGATATCATCCAGGAATTTAAAGCCAAAGGGACCGTCAAAGACCACGAGAAACTAAAAAGCTATTTCCCGGCCGGCGTGCTCCAAATGATGCGGCTCCAAGGGCTGGGACCTCGTCGGGCTGCCCTTCTTTTTAAAGAACTTAAAGTTGACTCCCTCGGCAAACTGGCCAAAGCCGCCCAAGACAAAAAACTTGAAAAGCTCGAAGGGTTTGGACCCAAACTGCAAGAAAGCCTGCTTAAGAATATTTCTTTCGTCCAAGATTCCGGGAAACGTTTGTTGCTTCAGGAAGCTCGGCGAGAAGCGCTTTTAATTTACGGTGAATTAAAAAAGGTGGCCGTGATTGATCAAGTTGAGATGGCCGGTTCCTTACGCCGCTGGAAAGAAACGGTGGGGGATTTCGATTTTCTCTGCACCAGTAATAATCCCGAAAAGGCGATCGACGCTTTTTTAAAACTTTCACATCCGATCCGAGTGCTGGCGGCCGGAACAACCAAAGCCACTGTTCTTCTCCCCAATGGGTCTCAATGTGATTTCCGCGTTGTCGACAAAAATTCTTTCGGCGCCGCTCTTCTTTATTTCACTGGATCCAAGGAACACAATGTGCGGCTCCGGGAATTGGCCCAAGAGAAGGGACTCACGTTAAATGAATATGGACTTTTTAAATTGTCAGACAAGAAACAAACCAAACCTGTGGCTTCAAAAACGGAAGAAGACGTTTATAAATATCTGGGCCTGGATTGGATCGCGCCCGAGTTAAGAGAAGACAGAGGAGAAATTGAAGCGGCCCGCACAGGAAAGTTACCCCAACTTGTGACCGAAGAAGATATTCTGGGTGATTTCCACAACCATACAGACCTCTCTGATGGGAAGAACACGCTCGAAGAAATGGTGGCCGCCGCTCAAAAGAAAGGATGGAAATGGTTTTTTAGCGCGGACCATTCGCCGTCACTAAAAATCGCCAATGGCCTTCCGGTCCCCGTTTTAAAAAAGAAAATGAAAGACATCGAGACCCTCAACGGCAAATTGAAAGGTTTTAAAGTGCTTTGCAGTTCGGAAGTAGACATCTTGGCAGATGGAATGATGGATTATCCCGATGAGGTGCTGGCCGATCTCGATTGCGTGATCGCCAGCGTCCATACCAGATTCAATCAGTCCGAGCAGGAAATGACGGACCGCATCTGCGCGGCGATTCAAAATAAAAACGTGGACATTATCGGCCACCTCACCGGCAGAAGGATCAACCGCCGCGAAGCTTATTCGGTTGATGTGGAAAAAGTTTTACAGAGGGCCGCCCAAAATAAAACGGCGCTCGAAATAAACGGGCAGCCCGAGAGAATGGAGCTTCGAGATGTTCACGTGAAAAGGGCCATTGAGATCGGCACGCCGCTTTGCTTAACAACCGACTCACACTCCACCACTCAATTGGATCACATGACGCTCGCCCTCCACATCGCTCGACGAGGCTGGGTTGAACCTCGGCATTTACTAAACTGTCAGCCGATCTCATCCCTCATGGAGTGGCTAAAAACCAAATGAACCAATTTCTAAAAAAATATTCAAAGTCTGCCATATGGCCCGCCTTATTATCGGCCTTGGTGGCTCCCGGCGTGGGACAAATTTACAACCGAGATATAAAAAGAGGAATTGTTCTCTTGGCTGTTTCACTCGGCGGTTTCCTTTGGTTTTCTTCCATTTTGACCGAACAGCTTTCACTTTTTATTCACACTCCGCCCGAAACCTGGATGCAGGACCCGGAAAAATTAAAAGCGGCCATCACCGGCGTGGTGACGAAAAATCCCGATATGTTTGTGACGTTCTACGCGATGATGATTCTTACCTGGATCTTCGGCGTTGTGGACGCGTATTTTTCTGCCAAACATCCCAAACCAATCCCTCGCAAGGCCCCTGATGAAGACGCTGACTTTAACGGTTGAAAAGTCGCGCGATTTAGAACGAAAGGCCGTTCATGACTACGGCCTTCCTTCTTTTCTATTGATGGAAAATGCGGGACGGGGATTGTCCCAACAAATTGAAAAAGTCCTCCAAGTCTTCCCACGAACAACCTTGTTGGTTTTCATGTGCGGCGGGGGAAACAACGGCGGCGACGGGTTAGTGGCGGCCCGGCATATTTATCTGAAACA
>CAZJOE010000413.1:0-2250 GCA_964547555.1 uncultured Elusimicrobia bacterium
AATGCCGCTGTTCTTCTTCTGTTATTTTCTGAAGGAGGCCGTAGGAATTGCGGATGCAGTCTTCGCAGACGTAGGTACCCTGTCCGCCGATCAATTTGAGACCGTCACTCTTTCCTTTGCTACAGAAGATACACTGCGGTGAATCGTTCACGCCGAAGTTCGAATCCATTTGGTTTGGACCCCTCTTATATTTTTAAAATTTCTTTTAATTTTCTGGGAAGAATCACTTCATCCAAGATTCCGTACGTTTTCGCTTCTTCCGACGACAAATAATGATTCCGTTCCATGTCCGCGGTGACTTTCTCTTTTGTCTGATTGGTGTGCCTGGCGATGATGGTGTTCAAACGGTCTTTCGTTTTCACAAGCTCGGCGGATTCAATTTTAATATCAGTCGCCTGACCCGACAAACCACCGCCCGAAAGAAGGGGTTGATGGATCATGATGCGAGAATTGGGCAGCGCGAAACGGCGGCCTTTGGCGCCGGCCATGAGGAGCACAGCTCCGAACGACATCGCCATTCCCATACAAATCGTCGTTATCGGAGAGCGGATGTATTGCATCGTGTCATACACCGCTAAACCCGCGGACACCATTCCCCCCGGGGAGTTGATGTAAAGATTGATGTCCTTTTCAGGATCTTCAGCTTCAAGATAAAGAAGTTGCGCGATAATTAAGTTGGCTGAATCCGTCGTCACCGCTCCGCCGAAACCGCCGACGAAAATAATCCGGTCTTTGAGAAGGCGGGAGAAAATATCGTAACCGACAACGGCGCCTTGATTCCACCTTTCTATAACGGAAGGGACGATCATTTGAATTTAGCCTCCTTGATAATGAAGTCGAACAATTTGGTTTCTTTTGTTTCGTTGTAGATTCTACTTTTAAATTCGCCCTGAAGCGCCTTTTGAACCGCCGCTTTTTCATGCGGCTCGGTCTTGGCGATGATGTCGGCGATCCGCGCGTTCAATTCTTCCTCCGACACGGCAATCTTTTCCGATTCAGCCAGTGCTTCAAGAATATAAGCCAAACGAATATCTTTTTCGGCCTGCGTCTTTAAATCGGCCGGCGCTTGCGCCAAAAGTTTCACCTGATCTTCCGGACGAATTCCTTGGCGGGCCCAACGGTCCTTTTGGCGTTCAACAAGATGCTTCACCTGTTGTTCCACGAGGCTGTTGGGGATCACGAATTTATTTTCTTCTAGAAGCTTCTCGATAATTTGTTTTTCCAATCCCTGGCGCGCGCCCTTCTTGGCTTCGCTCTCGAGATTCTCACGGATTTTTTGCTTCACTTCAGCCATGGTTGTGAAACCAATATCTTTGGCGAATTCATCATCCAAAGTCGGGATTTTCTTTTCTTTGATGGCATTGAGCTTCACTTTGAACTTCGCTTCTTTTCCGGCGAGATCTTTGGCGGGAGAATCAGCTGGGAAAGTGACGATGATTTCTTTTTCTTCTCCGGTCTTTACACCGAGAAGTCCATCCGCCAAGCCGGCGATGGCTTGCGGGGCCGACATATCCAACAAAAAGTTCTGGGCCTTGGCGCCTTCAATGGCTTTTCCGTCCAAGAAACCTTCGTAATCAATGACGGCGAAATGCGTTCCCGCCAAAACTTCCGCTGAAGATTCCACGAGACGAGAATTCATATCGGCCAAGTTGGTGGCGGCTTTCTCAACGTCTGCGTCGCCCACGGTTTTTTCATTTTTGGTGAGCTTAAGGCCTTTGGTTCCGCTCAATTTAAACTTAGGGGCCGTTTCAACTTCGAATTCAAATTGGAAAGGTTTGGCCGCGTCCCATTGCATCGACTTAATCAGCGGCGATTGGATCGCGTTTATTTTTTTGGATTTGATGGCTTCGCTGACGCCTTCTTGGAGCAGGTTGTCTTGGGCGCGGGCATGGGCGGCATCCTGAAAATTTTTCTTGATCATTTCGAGGGGAGTTTTTCCCGGACGGAACCCAGGCACTTTTGCCTGCGCTTGAACGGTAACAAACGCTTTTTCGATGGCTTGCTTCACTTTCTCCGCCGGCATTTCAACCGAGACGGTCTGAAGACAATCTTTTTCAGAAACAACTTTGACTTTGATGTCAGTGGAGCTGGATAAACCGAGGACCATAGAGATTATTTTCCTTTATTTAATATGCACTAAAAAATGGGCAGGAAGGGAGTTGAACCCATAAGCCCTTGCGGGCATCCGCCTGCGGCGGACGCGTCTGCCAGTTCCGCCAAGTCTTGGGTGAGAAGGGAGTTGAACCCATA
>CAZJOE010000414.1:0-2245 GCA_964547555.1 uncultured Elusimicrobia bacterium
GCGACCGAACTGTTCCGATAACTTGAATCACATACTCGCTGCGAAGTTTGTCGGCTTGGGAGAATAGAGAAACCGGTTCCGGATTAAAAACAATTTGAACCAAACCACTGCGGTCCCTAAGATCAATAAAGAGAACCCCGCCATGATCCCGCCGGGAATGGACCCACCCCGCCAAAGTGACCTTCTGGCCGATTTGTCCTTCCTGGACATCGGCGCAATAAGACGATCGCATCATGCGGCCTTCTTTTCCGCTTGTTCACGGATCTGCTTCAACTTGGCGCGAATATCAGAAATATTTTCTACGGTCACGTTGGAAAGCACTTTTTCCAATTCATCTGCCAAAATCTGAGACGTTTTTTCTTGGGCCAACAACCGTTCCCTCACAATTTTGCGCATTTCTTCAAAAGCGAGAATCAATTCTTTGAGCTGATCGGTGTCACGAATCCTCACTTCTTCGCCCCAATCCCCATCCGTCATTTTCTTGAGTCCTTTCTCCAACGCATAAATAGGGCCCACGATGGAATGAAACAGCAAGTAATTTTCAATGCCGACGGCGATAGAAAGAAGCATCAAGATGACCAGGAAACCGGCCCGAAGGAGAGTGCGAATGGCCAACCACTCTTCTAGGGAGAGGACTTTTATGGGACTGGACGTTCGCAACATGGTTTCGAATAAAAAATAACCGGCGAAGCAGCAAACTATGATGACACTCAGGTTCCATAGCAGGTGCCTGAATTGAAGACGTGGTTTAATTAGAAATTTCTTTCTCATTTGTTGATGATTAAGTTGTCGATGAGCCGGGTTTTTCCCAGTCGGATGGCGGCCGCCAAAAGGATGGGCCTTTGGTGGACTTTGATGGCTTGAAAAGTATCGGGATTTACCAACTCCACATATTCAACCCGGATGTTGGGGATGGAAGCCAATTGGCTTTTCACTTTGCGCCGGATTTCCTGGGGTGTCATTTTGGATTTCGATGTTAAGAGTTTTCTCCCATATTGTAAAGCCGCGTAAAAAAGCGGAGCAGCAAAGCGTTCCGTTCGATTTAGATAGATATTACGACTCGAAAGCGCCAGGCCGTCTTTTTCCCGAAGGGTGGGGCAACGGACCACTTGAACCTTCATATGAAGGTCCCGGACCATGGTTTCAATGACCCTCACCTGCTGATAGTCCTTTAAACCGAAATAAGCGCGAGTGGGGCGGACAATATTAAAGAGTTGGGAAACGATGGTGGCCACCCCATCGAAATGGCCCGGCCCTCTTGAGGTTGGAGCGCCGCAAAGAACGCTATTGAGCCCCTTCACCGAGACAACGGTTGAACCATTGGGGGGAACCATTTCTTCGGCTTTGGGGGAAAAGACGGCCGCAACCCCTGCTTTTTTAAGCAACGCCAAGTCCTTTTTCCAAGGTCGGGGATACTTTTTGAAATCTTCGTTGGGCCCAAACTGGGTCGGGTTCACAAACACGGATACAACGGTCACCTTATTTTCTTTTCTGGACCGATGAATAAGAGAAAGGTGCCCTTCATGCAAAGCGCCCATGGTGGGAACGAAACCAATGTTCTGAGAAGAGCGAACCTTCCACCATTTCTCATATGATTTTATGGTTCTTAGAATTTTCATGAAAATATATGGCTATTAGTTTATTGCAGTATTTATTTAATTTTTATTTTTAACTAATAGGACTGCTTTTTGGAAGGAAACTGCCGAGACTCAACCTCAAGGCGATAGCGGTTGATGGCCTTCTGCATCACTGGTCGAATTGAAGCAAATGATTTAACGAAAGAAGGAACAGGGCCCGGGGTCATTCCCAACATGTCATCCAACACCAAAATCTGGCCATCACAATGAGGGCCCGCACCGATTCCAATCGTTGGGATTTTAAGGCTTTGGGTGATTTTTTTACCCAGGGTCGCGGGAATTCCTTCCAACACAACCGCGAACACGCCTAAGGATTGAAGCAACTTAGCATCCTTTATTATTACTTCAGCCTCAGAAGGCTTTCGCCCTTGAACGCGATATCCACCCATCCAGTAAACCGATTGGGGAACCAATCCTAAATGCCCCATAACCGGCACATTGGAGTTTAAAATTGCCTTGATCGAGGCCGCCACACGGCGTCCGCCTTCCAACTTAATAGCCTGAGCTCCTCCTTCCTTTATAAAGCGACCCGCCATCTTGGCCGCTTCCCACGGAGCAGCCTCATACGACATGAACGGCATGTCGGCGACCAAAAGTGATTGCTGAAT
>CAZJOE010000415.1:0-2244 GCA_964547555.1 uncultured Elusimicrobia bacterium
GCAGGTCGAAACTTTCATGAACACTCATGTCTATCCCGTCGAACGGGAAGTCCATAAGTGGAATGAGACGGAGAAGAACCTTTGGAAAAGTTGGCCCGGTTTAAAGGAACCGCAATTGAAGTTAGACCCGACTCGAATTCAACCTCAATTTCGGGCGACAGACAGAAGATCGAATATGTCCTTTCAAACCTGTTGTCCAACGCAGTTAAGTTTACGCTTCAAGGTTCGATAACGGTTTCTCTTAAAGAAATAAATAATCAAGCGCAGATCTCAGTGGAAGACACCGGAGCGGGAATTCCCCCTGAAGACCTGCCACATATTTTTGAACCTTTCTATCAGGCAAAGGGAAACGGAGCTTTAAAGGGAGCCGGCATCGGCCTGACGGTGGCTCGAACTTGGGTGGAAGCGCACGGCGGAAAAATCTGGGCCGAGTCCAAAGGAAAGGGAAAAGGAACCATGGTGACATTCACCCTCCCCATATGATTTACCCACGCCAAACCTTTTGCTTCTTTGCGATTCTCTTTTTGATCGGCCTTGGCACCTTTGCCTTTTTCCAGAACCCACGGTCCAAATTAAATCGTCTCTTCGCCCTCTATAACCTGTGCAATTTGTTGTGGAACTCAAACGACTTTGTGATCTTTTTCAGCGATCAAACGGCCGGTTTGTGGTTTTACCGGTTCGGAGGAATTGGAGGTTGTTTGATCGGACCAACCCTTCTTCATTTCATATATATTGCCGTACAAATTTCTGAAAATAAAATTGGCAAAGCCATCATTCGAACATCCTACGCCATTGGAATACTCCTAGCTATTTTTGCTTTAACACCCTTGGTTGCCGCTGGAGTCCTCTACGAACCTTTTAAGCCGTCCCTCACTGAAATACCTGGACCGCTGTATCCTGTATTTAGTGTCTTTTTCCTTTCCGTTTTAATTTTGACTGGAGCGCCGATCCCATATCTTTTAACTAAAAGGGTTGGAATCAAAAGACTTCAATTGATTTATATTTTATTGGCGATCATTGCTGGACTTATTGCTCTTTCTACCTACTTCCTGTCATTTGCTGGACACGATTGGCCGTGGGTGTACTATCCAATGCAAGCGTTGGCCAGTTTTCTTTATGCCTACGCTATCTTCAAATATGACTTAATTCCGGGGCAGTTGGCCTTGAGGCGGGCGATGCTTCTTCTGGGAATTTACATCGCAATGGCAATGGCCCTCATTCCTACGATTTCCTGGTTTTATCGTTTAACTTCGCAGGGCAGTACCTCCTTACCCATTGAGACGATCATTATTTTCGTCTTCGTTGTGGGAATCATTTTTTCTATGGGTCCCATGGTTTATTCCAGCATGGTCAGACACCTTTCTCTTTTTCAAGACAGCGTAGCTTCTCAAATCACGCACGAATTCAAGACGCCGTTGGCCGCCATCCAAGGCGCGAGAGAAGTACTTGAAGATGCAATCCAAGGAGGGGACAAAGATCCGCGAAAGATCCGGGATTACATGGCTATCATCGAAAGAAATACCGCACGTCTTCAGAAGTTTGTGGCTGAAGTGTTGGATTTTAATCGAATCAAAGAAATTTCAGGCGACGGTGAATTAGAAAAGTTTGATTTGAAAGTAATCTACTCAGAGGTTCTTCAAGACTTCCTCAATCGCCGTTCATCCCTTACTTTTGAATGCAAGGCCGACGCAACCATGCTCGGATCAAAAGAGGGAATGAAGCAAGTATTTTCAAACCTCCTGTCCAACGCCGTCAAGTTCTGCCCTAACGGAAAAATCGATGTTCTAATTGCAAAAGAAGAAGGGCGTCTCCAAATATCAGTCCAAGACGAGGGCGTTGGAATTCCCAAACCCAACCTCGATCATATCTTTGATCCTTTTTTCAAAACAGCCTCGCCTAACCATACGCAAGGAAGCGGCCTGGGATTGGCCATCGTCAAAAAATGGATCGAGTTTCATCACGGCACTATTTGGGTGGAATCCGAAGGAGAGGGCAGGGGAACCAAGGTGATGTTCACTTTGCCAATAAATTGATGACGATGCTAAATATTAGCCCTTATTCCATACCGCCCCTGATAAGCGCTCTTTTTTTCGCTGGGCTCGGAGGTTATGTTTATGTTCAGCAACCGAAGGCTTCAATTAACAGAGCGTTTTCTTATTGGTGTTTACTCACTTCCTTCTGGCAAGCTTCGTGGACGGTTCTTTTCAATGTAAAAAATCCACAACTTGCTGAAATCATTGTCCG
>CAZJOE010000416.1:0-2239 GCA_964547555.1 uncultured Elusimicrobia bacterium
CTTCGTAAGGGCGATGAGTCCGCCTTTTGAAGATGAGTAATTGGCCTGTCCTGCGTTACCCATTAGCCCAACAATGGAAGCGATATTGATGATTCGGCCCCCTCCGGCTTTTCTCATGGGTGAATAAACTGCTTTGGTGCAATTAAAAGGGCCTTTGAGGTTCACTGCGAGAACTGAATCCCATTCGGCGTCCGTCATCCGAAGAACCAAGTTGTCTTTGGTGATGCCGGCGTTGTTGACTAATATATCAATTCTGGCAAACGTGTCAACAACCAGCTTCACAGCTGCTTCCACATTTAGAAAATCTGTGACATTTGCTTTCACGCCAATGGCTTGAACTTTAAATTGGGCTGAAATTTCTTCCGCCGTTTTCTTCACCGTCTCTTCAACCATGTCCAATAAAGCGAGTTTCGCGCCTTCCTTGGCGTAAGCTTCCGCAATGGCGCGCCCGATTCCCTGAGCTCCCCCTGTGATAACAGCAACTTTGTCTTTTAAGCGCATAACGTCTCCTTTATATGTTTGTCGAGCAACTCGATTTCGTCGGTGCAGAAAACAGCCTTCTTCCGGTCCAGTTTCCTGATCATCATTGATAAAACCTTCCCACTTCCCACTTCAATGAAAGTGTCGGCCCCCAAAGCCAAAAGTCCTTTAAGGGTTTCATGCCACTGCACGGAATCATCGATTTGCTGAATAAGTTTTGATTTAAATTGAAAACGCGACGTGGTGGGTTGAGCGTCCACGTTGGTGAGGACCGGAATTTGAGCGTCGGTAAAGGGAATGGAATCAATCAACGGCATCATTTTTTGTACGGCTGAGCCCATCAGAGGCGAATGAAAGGCGCCAGAGACGTTTAAGGGGACGACTTTTGCAGCTCCAGCAAGGGTCGCTTCTTCCATGGCTTTTGCTACGCCTTCTTTGGTTCCGGAAATAACAATCTGAGATTCAGTATTGAAATTGGCAGGAGAGCAAATTTCTCCGCCAACACTTACAGCCTGACAAATTTTCTTAATCTTATTGACATCAAGTCCGATCACGGCCGCCATTGTTCCTGGATTCTTTTGCGCTGCCTCAGCCATAGCCTGACCGCGCGTAGACACTAGTTTTAACCCATCTTCAAAAGAAAAAACGCCGGCAGCGTAAAGCGCTGAATATTCCCCCAGCGAATGGCCAGCAGCCCAAGAAGGTTGAATTTTTCGTTCTTTGAGAAGTTCAAGACCGGCGGCACTGGCCAAGAAAAGAGCTGGTTGAGTAATAGATGTTTCTCGAAGCTTTTCTTCCGGACCCTCAAACATGATTTTGGTAATAGAAAAACCAAAAATATGATCTGCTTTTTCAAAAAGTGATTTTGCAGCAGCAGAACCTTCATAAGCGGATTTTGCCATTCCAACGGCTTGAGATCCTTGGCCAGGAAATAAAAAGGCAACTTTGGCTACCATTGAATGACAAACGCTCCCCAGGTTAACCCCGCGCCGAAAGCAATCAGCTCAACCAGGTCTCCAGGTTTAATCCGTCCACTTCTTGCCGCTTCATCCAATGCGACCACGGTTGTGGCGGCGGACATGTTCCCGTATTTATGGATATTGAGAAAAACTTTTTCAGCGGGAAGGCCCATTCTTTTTCCGATGGATTCGATAATACGCAGGTTCGCTTGATGGGGAATTAAAAGCGAAAGGTCCGCGGGAGTTTTCCCCGCTTTGGCAAGCGCGCGGTGTGCGGTTTCGATCATGCGATTGACCGCATAGCGATAAACTTCTTTTCCATCCATGTGAATGGTGGCCGGCGTGTTTTTGAAATCAGCATCCTCACTATAAGGATTGCGGGAACCGCCTCCCGGAATTTTAAGAATATCTGTTTGTGTTCCATCGGCGCCCAAATCCACTGACAGAACTTTATGAGCCTTGGGGGATTTTCCGTCATCGGCTTCCAAAATTAAAGCCCCGGCCCCATCTCCAAACAAAACGCAGGTGGACCTGTCTTTCCAATCGGTAAATTTACTGAGGACATCGGCGCCAATCACCAAGGCTCTTTTGTGGACTCCGCTCTCAATAAGGCCCCGCGCCGTTGCTAAGGCATAAATAAAACCTGAACAAGCTGCCGACACGTCAAAGGCAGCGGCATTAACGGCGCCCAACCCTTTTTGGACCAAGCAAGCGGTGGAAGGGAAAAAATAATCAGGCGTGCAGGTGGCGACGATGATGACATCAAGTTGTTCGGCAGATAAATCGGCGGCTTCTAAAGC